>NZ_QUJI01000014.1:0-93957 GCF_003480545.1 Clostridium sp. AM29-11AC | reverse complement strand
TATAGCATACAGACCTTGGAGAGGGTCTATAAACACTACTACTATATAATACGAGGAAATGGGAAAGGTAATTGCTGTCTGCACCAGCCAGATCCGCGGCGTGCAGAAGGAAAACCGCACAGAGGGATGGTTTGAGAAGGACTGGGGGATCCGGGATGACGCCCACGCAGGGCACTGGCACAGGCAGGTGAGCCTGCTGAGCGCCGACAAGATCGCGGATTTCAACGCCAGGGGAGCCGGGGTGGCGCCTGGCGCCTTCGGAGAAAATCTGGTGGTGGAGGGAATTGATTTCAGGAGTCTTCCTGTGGGAACCTGGCTTCGCTGCCGGGATGTCCTGCTGGAAATCACCCAGATAGGGAAGGAATGTCACAGCCACTGTGCCATTTACCACAGGGTGGGCGACTGCATTATGCCCAGGGAGGGCGTGTTCGCCAGAGTGCTGCACTCCGGAACCATCGCTGTGGGGGACGTGATGGAAATCGCAGAGAGGGATGTGCCTCTTCCCTTTCAGGCTGCCGTTATCACCCTCTCTGACCGCTCATCCAGGGGAGAGAGGCCGGATCTGAGCGGTCCTGCCATTAAAGACCGCCTCATTGCAGCCGGCTTTGAGGTGGTGGAAACCCTGCTTCTTCCTGACGACAGGGAGAAGCTCAGACAGGAGCTCATACGGCTCTGCGATCAGCGGCGCCCGGATCTGATCCTCACTACAGGGGGAACCGGCTTCGCCCCGCGGGACATTACCCCGGAGGCCACCCTGGATGTGGCCGAAAAAACAGTGCCGGGAATTGCGGAAGCCATACGGGCCGCCAGCATGGCCGTGACAAGACGGGCCATGCTCAGCCGGGCAGTTTCCGTTATCCGCAAAAAAACTCTGATTGTCAACCTGCCCGGCAGCCCCAAGGCCTGTATGGAGAGCATGGATGCCTTTATGGATCAGCTCCCCCACGGCCTCTCCCTCCTGCGGGGAACACCCATGGACTGCGCCGCAGAGCATCAGAAGGGAGAAAATGAGCAAAACAGACCGGAAACGCAGGCAGGAGAAGTCCGGCACACAGAAGCTGCAGATACAGAAACTTCAGAATCAGGAACTGCAGATGCAAAGGAGGAATAAAAAGATGTATTTAAAATCAAAAACAAGTGAGAATCTTCGTCCGGGCAGGAAGAAACGGGGAGCAGCCCTCCTCCTTGCAGGCATGTTCGCCCTGTCTGCCGCCGGGTGCAGCAGCTCACAAAGCTCTTCACAAAAAAGCTCTCAGGAAAGCTCTCAAAAAAGCCCTGAGACAAAAACAGACACGCAAGACAGCGAAGCCCCCCAGACAGCCTCCTCTGAAGCTGCACAGGAAACGGACAGGCAGACCGAGCTCATTGTCTTTGCCGCTGCAAGCCTGACTGAAACCCTGGAAGAGATCGCCGGGAATTACCGGGAAATTGCGCCGGACGTCTCCCTGACCTTCAACTTTGACTCTTCCGGCACGCTGAAAACACAGATCGAGGAGGGAGCTGACTGTGATCTCTTCCTCTCCGCCGGACAAAAGCAGATGGATCAGCTGGATCTTATGGCTGACAGCGGAGAAAATCCGGACGGTCTCGACTTTATCCTCCACGAAAGCCGCATTGACCTGCTGGAAAACAAGGTGGTTCTCGTTGTCCCTGAGGGAAGCGAAACCGATATTGACAGCTTTGACGCTCTGGCCAATCGCCTGAGGGACGGCGATATTCTCCTGGCTATGGGAAACAGCGACGTTCCCGTAGGGCAGTACACCCAAAATATCCTTCAGTGGTACGGCCTTGACGAGGAAGCATTAGCCCAGAAAGGCTGCATCACCTATGGCAGCAATGTCAAGGAGGTTGTCACGCAGGTCAGCGAGGGCAGCGTGGACGCCGGCGTGATCTACTGCACCGACGCCTTCAGTGCGGGACTTTCTCCTGTTGATGAAGCTACTGCCGACATGTGCGGCCAGGTCATCTATCCGGCGGCTGTCACAAAATCCTCCCTCCACCAGGAGGAAGCCATGGATTTTCTGAACTACCTTACCGGCGAGGAGGCCATGGCTGTGTTTGAACGTGTAGGCTTCTCCCCCGCAGAATAGGAGAACTTCCATGGACTGGTATCCGCTTTGGAACTCACTGCGCATTGCAGCCGTCAGCAGTGTGTTCGTCTTTTTTCTGGGAATCGCGGCTGCTTACTGGGCTGCCCGCCTTCCCCGGGTTTTAAAGGGCGTCCTGGACGTGGTCCTCACCCTTCCCCTGGTGCTTCCTCCCACGGTGGTGGGGTACTTTCTGCTCCTCCTGTTTGGAAACAGGCGTCCTTTAGGAATGGCACTGGAGTCTATCGGCGTCCGGTTTGTCATGAACTGGTACGGAGGAATACTGGCCGCCTTCGTGGTGGCCTTCCCCCTCATGTACCGCACGGCCCGGGGAGCTTTTGAATCCTTTGACGAAACCCTCGCCCAGGCCGGCCAGACCCTGGGACTGTCCAATTTCTATATCTTCTGGCGCATCCGGATGCCTGCCTGCAGGCAGGGAATTCTGGCGGGCATTGTGCTGGCCTTTGCGAGAGCCCTGGGAGAATACGGGGCCACCAGTATGCTCATCGGCTACACTCCCGGCAGGACGGCCACCATTTCCACCACCGTCTATCAGCTCTGGCGCACAGGGAAGGACGGGGAGGCCTTTTTGTGGGTGGCCGTCAATCTGGCCATCTCGGCGGCTGTGCTGCTGGCTGTCAACCTGATTGAGCGCAGGCAGAAGGAAGGAGGGGCAAAGAGGAAATGAGCCTGATTGTGGACATAAAAAAAAGACTGGGAGACTTTCTTTTAGAGGTCTCCTTCGAGACGGAGGATAGGGTCACAGGACTTCTGGGCCCGTCCGGCTGCGGCAAAAGCATGACCTTGAAGTGCATTGCCGGGGTGGAAAAGCCGGACAGCGGGCGGATTATCCTGGACGGAGAAACCCTGTTTGATTCCAGGCGCGGCATCTGTCTCTCACCCCAGAAGAGGAGAGTGGGATACCTCTTTCAGAGCTACGCCCTCTTTCCCAATATGACGGCAGCCCAGAATATCCTCTGCGGCATGAGGGCAGGCGCTTCAGAAGCAGAACATTCCGGCGCAGACGCGGAAAGCGGGAAGAGGCAAACCTCTTTTTCTCCCGGCAGGCTGCTGAACAGCCATATTCAGAGAAAAAAAGAAGAGCAGGAGCGGCTTCATAAGCTGTCGCAGCTGTTTCATCTCGAGCCGTGTCTCCACCTGCATCCCCGGTCTCTGTCAGGGGGGCAGGCCCAGAGAACGGCTCTCGCCAGAATCCTGGCCGGCAGGCCAAGGCTTCTTCTGCTGGACGAGCCTTTTTCCGCTCTGGACAGCTATCTGAAGGATCAGCTTCAGCCGGAATTCAAACACCTCCTCAGCTCCCTGGACTGCCGGACTGTCATGGTCACACACAGCCGGGATGAGGCCTACCATCTCTGTTCCCGGCTCTGTGTCATGGACAGCGGCCGGATTTTGAGAAACGGTTCCGTGAAGGAGGTATTTGCAGAACCGGAGTATGAGGCGGCGGCGCGCCTGACCGGGTGCAAAAATATCGTTCCTGCCGTGAAGGAGGGCCCCTTTCTGGTCCGCATTCCATCCTGGAATATCACGCTCCAGACGGAGCGCCCTGTTCCGGACAATCTCTCTTTCGTCGGCCTGAGAGCCCACTCCTTCAGCCCTGACATCTCAAAAAACCAGTTTCCCATCCGCCTCTGCGATGTGGTGGAGGAGCCCTTTGAGTGGATGGTTCTGTTTTTCTATGAAACACAAAAGAGAGACAGCGCCCCCGTCTGGTGGCGTGTGCCAAAAGAAAAAATATCCGGCGACTTTCCATCCAGGCTTGGAATCTCTCCGGCCCAGGTTCTGCTTTTAAAGAGCAGCTGACAAAAAGAGGCTGGCAAAAAAAACAGCTGACAAGAGGCAGCTGACAAAAGGCAGCCGGCAGAAATCAGCAAGGAGGTTTACAGAGATGACAAGAGAATTGATTCAGGCTGCGGGGAAAGAAATCGAAGCCGGCAGACCGGCCTTCCTCGTTTCCATCGCCTCAGCCACAGGCTCCACGCCCAGGGCGGCAGGGGCCATGATGCTGGTGGGAAAGGGCGGGCTCATAGGAGGCACCATCGGCGGAGGTCTGCTGGAGCACCGATGCATAGAGGAGGCACAGGCCGCTCTCTCCGGAAACGGCTGCCCTGCAGGAGAAGCCCCGTTTTTTTCCATGACAGGATTTCTTCGCTCCTTTATCCTGGACAACCGCACAGCCGGAGGGCTGGGGATGGTCTGCGGGGGAAACACGGAGGTTCTCTTCACCCCTCTCCTGACATCCGCCAGGAAAGCCCTAGAGCGGGCGTCATCGCTTCTGGAGCGCGGAGAGCCCTGCGCTCTGCTGCTTCCCCTAGACGGCTCTCCCCTCCTTTCTCTCAGGGAGGGCAGACAGCCTGCAGCCCCCTTACGAAAACCGCAGATATGCTCTGAAAATGGCCGTTCCTTCCTGTCTGTTCCTCTGGCATCTGAAAACCGGGTCTTTCTTCTCGGCGGCGGCCACGTGGCCGCTGAACTTGCGCTTCTTTTAGAGCAGCTGGAGTTTCCCTTCCTGACAGCCGATGACCGACCTGAATTTTCAGGCAGCGGACGCTTTCCGGCGGCAGCGGCAGCTCTTACGGTTCCCTTTTCCCCTGAGGCTTTAAAAAAAGCCTTCTGCGGTCCTCTGGCTCCCAGAAGGGAGGACGCCTTCTGTATTATGACGAGGGGACACGAGGGGGATGCGCAGGCCCTTCGCTTTGCTCTCGGCTCCCCCGCCTCCTATATCGGAGTCATGGGAAGCAGGAGAAAGCGGGAAACTGTATTTTCCCGCCTGGAGGCAGAAGGCTTTTCAGAAGTCAGAAAGAGAGTGACCACCCCTATCGGTCTTGACATAGGCGCCCAGACACCTGCAGAGATCGCAGTTTCTGTGGCCGCCCAGCTAATCGCCTGGAGGGCAGGCAGGCTGTAGCTTTTCCGCCCCGACCCTCCTGCCTCCTTTCTGGCCCCTCCTGTACTCCCTGGGGGCCTGTCCGTAAAAGCGCCTGAACATCATGGAAAAATTGCTGGGACTGTCAAATCCGCAGTCAGCGGCCACCTGCGCAATGCTTTTCTCCGGCTCTGCCAGAAGCATGGCCGCCCCCTGCATAATCCGGTACTTTAACAGATACTGCATCGGCGGCGTCCTGATGCTTCTCTGGAAACAGCGGAGGCATTCCCTCTCTCCTATTCCTGCCGAAGCTGCTATCTCTGACAGCGTCAGCCCGGAGGCATAATGGCTGTGAATAAATCCCAGCATTTTCCTGATTCTGACGCTGTCGTGGCCCGGCTCATACTCGTGCTGTTCCCATCCTATGCCCAGCTCCTGGTACAGAAGGAGACATATCCGTGAAATCTCCTCTCTGACTGTAAACTCAAATCCTGTTTCTGCTTTTTCCAGCCCCTGAAACGCCCGCCAGAAATGCTCTGCCAGCTCCCTGTTTTTCCCGCTTTCCTGACGCCCCTCTCCCCCGGCTTCTCCCATGCAGGCCAGAAATCTCTCCTCCTCTGTCAGAGGAGTAATATATTTTTTGGCGAAAACAGACTCCCAGGTTCCCGCTGCCAAAAGAGGGTGAAACACAATGGAGCGCAGCTCCCCTTCCCCCTCCCCCTCTGCGCTGTGGGGCACGTTTGAGTTAATCACAATACAGCCGCCGGCCTTCAGATGAAACTCTTTTCCTGGCACCAGGACCTTAATTTCCCCGCTCTTCAGGCCGATGATCTCCATCTCCTCATGCCAGTGCCAGGGGACAGGGCTTTGGGCTGATACCGGAAAGGCATATCCCGCGCAGGGAAATTCCGCCGTTCCGTGGGAGGAAAGCTCTCTCTTTCCCTTTTCTCTCCCCTTCCCGGGACCTGCCTCAGAGCTCTTTACTGCGCCGCAGCTTTTTCTTATCCTGCCCGTCATTTTCCTCACCCCGTAAAATCAGTCGTTTTTCTTATAAATTATGTCTGAATTAAAATTGATTTATCTCCTGTATGGCGTTATTCTTTTAAAGTGACGTCAGGGACAGAGCAGGCTTTCACAGGCCATTTTCCTCACCTGCGTCTATTCTTCGAACATACAGGAGGTTTTCTATGTTTCATCTTCTTTTGGCTGTTATCTATCTTTCTTTTATCAGCCTCGGCCTGCCGGATTCCCTTCTCGGCTCCGCCTGGCCGTCCATGTATCCGGAATTTGGCGTTCCGGTGTCCAGCGCCAGCATTATTTTTATGATTATCTCTGCCGGAACCATCGTTTCCAGCCTTTTAAGCGATCGCCTGACCCGCTGTCTGGGCACCGGGAAAGTCACATCATTCAGCGTCGGGCTGACCGCTCTGGCCCTGTTTGGCTTTTCCCTGAGCCACTCCTTCTGGCTGCTCTGCCTGTTCGCTGTGCCCTACGGCCTGGGAGCAGGAAGCGTGGACACGGCTTTAAACAATTACGTTGCCCTTCACTACAAAAGCCGGCACATGAGCTGGCTCCACTGCATGTGGGGAGTGGGCGCGTCTCTCGGCCCCTGTATTATGGGCCTGGCTCTCTCGGACGGCCATCCCTGGAACACGGGATATCTCTGTATCTCCCTGCTCCAGGCTGCCCTCACGGCTGTCCTTCTCGTCAGCCTTCCTCAGTCGGTCATTTTTTGCGGACAGTTCAATACATGCCTGTCTGTTTCGCTCCCTGCTCCTGCGTTTGCTCTCGTTTGATTTCTCCCTCTGTATCTTCTTGGCACAAGCAGGACAATACTTCGATATGCCAGAGCGGGGAACATATTCAACACCGCACACCGTACAATTCTTAGGCTTTAACGCAGTCCACCGCTTTGTCGGTGTGATATGTAATTCACCGACAAAGCCGATGAATTTATAATAAATCTTGATTTCCTGCCGCACCATTCCGTCTGTAAGTTTCTCACGTTCCGAAACAAGTATCTTGTCTATAAGTGCGTTTATGATGGTTGCGTCCAGTTCCTTAATGCCTTGATAGTTGCGGATTAGGGAGAGGAAATCACGGACACCCTGCGTCTTCTCATAGCTGTCGCTGAGCGTTTCCGTTACCTCTTTCAGCCTTGCTTCAATTTCAAGCTGTTCTTTCTGGTATTTTCCCGACATCATCTCAAAATTCCGCTCGGTAATACGCTCCATCACCTTATCTTCATAGAGTGAGGAAAACAGCCTGTCCAGTTCTGCAAGGCGTTTGTTCAGTTTTCTTTGCTCCTTTTCCAGTGCCTTTGCCTTGCTCTGGTCTGTTTCCGTGAGCCGCTTTTCAATCGCCCTCACTGCCTTTTCATCATTGACTGCCATATCCGCAAATCGGTTGATGTCGGTGAGGACAGCGTTGAACAAGTCCCTCGCTTCAATGCTGTGTGCGGTACACATGATATTACCGTATCTGCCATAATTATTGCAGGAATATTGTACGCAGTCGATGATGTCGGGGCGTTTCCTCCTGTTGGCACTCATAGCCCGCATCGCATAGCCGCAGTCCGCACACTTAATAACGCCTGCAAAGATGTTCTCAAAGCCGCCCTTGTTTTCTGGTAATCTGCGGCTTGTAATAAGCTGCTGTACGGTATCAAATTCCTCCTGCGTGACTATCCCCTCATGGGTGTCTGGTATCACTTCCCATTCTTCGGGCAGCTTAGAGGGGCGTTTCTTGCTTTTCATGTTGGCGGCAATCCGCTTGTAGCCTGCAAGGTTTCCCGCATATATCGGGCTTCTTAAAATGCCCCTTACGCTGTTCTCGCTCCAAATATAACGGTTCTCCTCATTCTCCTCAAAATACCTCTCATAGCCTGTTGCCCCCTGCTCCGCCGCATAAGCGGCGGGGCGTAAGATATGCTGTTTGTTGATGTGCTTGCGGATTTTGGCGATTCCGTTGCCCGCTAACGCAAGGTCAAATATTTCCCTTACCACATGGGCAACTTTGTCATCTATCAGCAGATGGTTGTGGTCGGCGGGGTCTTTGACGTAACCGTATGGTGCTGTCGTCCCCATGAATTTCCCCTGCTGAAACCTCGCTCGGTACGCCGATTTTATCTTGACCGACACATCGGCGGAATACATTTCGTTTAGGATGTTGCGGAAAGGCGTGATGTCCATAGCGGATTTATTGAGCGTGTCCACGCCGTCATTGACCGCTATATACCTCACATTATGCTCTGGGAAAAACACTTCCAGATACAGTCCGCAATCAAGATAGTTCCTCCCCAGACGAGATAAATCTTTCGTGATAACGCAGTTTATCAGACCGCTTTCAATGTCCTTAATCATGTTCTGGAAACTTGGTCTTTGGAAATTTGTACCAGAGTAACCGTCGTCCACATACGTTTTTGCTAAGTGCCATCCCTGCTTTTTCACATAATCCGTGAGGATGGATTTCTGTGTCGCAATGCTCGCACTCTCGTTATCCGTGCCATCGTCTTTTGACAAGCGGCAGTACATGCCGACTTCATAAATCTTGTTCTCCATTCTTATTCCTGCCATACTGTAAAACCTCCATATCTGTCCTATCTGTTTTCATGTTCCATTGCGTACATTCTAAGCGGACAGCCCCTCATTGTCGAAGGTGTCGCCCTCGGCAATCTTCTTCCGAATATCCTCGGAAATAATCGGGATAAACGCTTCTGTGACTGTCTGCGTGCCGACATATTCACGGCTGATTATCATCTGAACTGGTGCTTTCGGCACGATACGCTTTCTCTTTTTATCTGCTTTCTTATCCTCGCCCATACTTAAATCTTCCTTTCCAGACAGGGCAGGAGAACGTCTGGAAACGCCCCGCCCTGTCAATCAGATACCATCAATCCCCGCTGTTTACTTCTTTCTGTAATGCTTCAAGGAGTGCTGCTGCTTCATCAGCGTTCAACGTGATACCCTTTCCGCACTTCTCACGGTTCGGGGAAAAGCTGCGGATGTCATATTTCGGCTCTCTTCCGTTCCATGAGATAAGATTGATTTCTTTTGTGTAGCCGCTGTCGCCCTTAGACAATACGGCGATTTCCTTTACAATCTCATACTGGATTTCTTTCATTCTTCATACCTCAATTTTCTGCATTTACCTCCCGAAAAGAGAAGATTAGCGGCTGTCCCTGCCCCGTTTCCTCTGCAATTCACGCTCCAAAAGTTTAATGATGGTTTCCTCCATCTGCTTCGGCGTTGTGTTCTTCGGAAAATACTTTTTCAGCTTGCTTGTGTTGATTTTCAAGGTTTCTTTCTGGTTTCCCTTTTCCTCCGTCATAATTGCAAATATCGTATCCATGTCAAGCCGCCCGCTCTGGCTTAGGCTTTTCATCCGCTGTGCCTGTGAGAGTGAGGGCGTTGCTTCTTCGCTCTCCATCGTGGCAAAGAGGTTTTCCTGCTCGTCTTTCTTCAAAAAGGACAGTTCCACCGCAGGCGTGAGGGCGATTTTCCCCTCGTCCACCATCCGCAAAATCGGCGGTATCAGTTCCGTCAAACGGATAAATCTTTGTACGGTCATCCTGCCTACGCCGAAGCCCTGTGCCACCTTGTCGTCCGTCCGCAACTTCGTCACAACTTGTGACGAGGTTAAGTCTGTGCGGAAACCCTGCCGCTTCATGGCTTCGGATTTCATCTTGTAGGCAAACGCCCGCTCTGATGGCAGGATATTCTCACGCTGTAAATTACTGTCTACAAGGGTGATGATGGCTCGGTCACGGTCTAAGGGCAGGACAAACGCAGGCACGGTATTTATCCCTGCAAGTTCAGACGCACGGACACGCCGCTGCCCTGCAATCACTTCATAGCCGTTCCCGTCCTCTTTCGGGCGTGTGATTATCGGCGTGACAATGCCAAATTCCTTGATGCTTTCCGCTAATTCTGACAGCGTTTCATCCTCTGCCACATGAAACGGATTGTCGGGAAACGGGTACAAGTCTTTGGTCTTTAACACCTTAAAATCCTGTTTCTTCATTCACATATCTACCTTTCTTTCGCTCTGCTTTTATGGTTTTTCTGCAATTCTTCCAACACTTCGGGCGGTATCTTTGAGAGCAGCCGCCCCATCTGCTCGTTGGTTCTCTGCAACTCAAATATCTTCTGGTTCGCTTTCTGCACCTTTAGTTCCTGCTCATACTTTTCATCACGCATACGCCCCGCATAGTCTGATTCCTGCCCGATTTGCTCCTTTAGGCTATTGATATAGGCACTCTGCTTACTGATTTCCTTTGAGAATTTCTCCACGTCTGGGAGCCATGCCGCAATCAGTTCCAGAGCCTTGTCACGCTTCTTCCCTGCATTAAAGGCGTTGATGTCGGACAGTGCAGACACAATTTCCTCATACTGTTTATCAAGCCTGCCGCCCAACTTATAGAGCCATGTGGGGACATGTTTCCGCTTCGTTTCCATTGAGGACTGACCTCTTTCAAGCTGATTCCACCGTGAGGACATCCGCTCATGGTAGGCGGTCTGCCATTCGGACAGGCTCTTTTGATTGCCTAAAATTGTTTTGGCAGACAGCTTATTGTCTGGTGTAATCGGCACAAAACAGAGGTGCATATGCGGCGTTCTCTCGTCCATGTGGACGACTGCGGAGAGGATATTTTTCTCCCCGACACGCTCTGAAATGAAATCCAGAGCCATCGTAAAATACGCTTTCTGTTCTTTGGGCGGCAGGCTGTTCATAAATTCTGGCGAAGCCGTGATAAGCGTTTCCACCATCATCACGCTATCTTTCCTCGTCCTGCACCCTGCTTCGGCTACCATGCGGTTAATCTCTTTCTTGTAGGTGTACCTCGGCGGATTCACAAGATGGTAGTTATCTTTCGAGCGTTCCATATCTATATCTGGATTGCTTTTATAGGCTTCTTTTTTACGCTCGTTGTGGCGTTCGCAAGCCGCAACGCCGCCCGCTTTGCGTTTCTGGAAACGCAGGATTGCATAGGGCATAATTCATCATCTTCCTTTCTTCGGCGGGTAAACTGCCCTTTGGGTGACAGCGGTGACGGCGGTGACAGCAGTTTTGGGATACCCCCTACCGACTGCCTCAACTGTCACCCTTATTCCCTGCATGACGGTCATGTCGATGATGACGGTGTTTTTGGAATACCCCCTCGCAAGAGCCGTCACCGTCATGCTGCCATTCTTTTATCCGAAGCGTGGAGCGTAGGATAAGCAGGGCGTAAGACCTGCCATAAGGGAGTCCAGAGGGAACGTCTGGCACACGACTTTGCAGGGCAAAGTGTAGTGTGTTACACCCTGTAAACGCAGTCGGAAAAATCGGAAGGATTTTTCTGACCGCAGGGGTGGTTTTACACGCCGAAAAGGGCGGGTAAATCCTACGCCTGCACTTTGCGTTTACGGGGTGTTCTCCCGCAGGGATGACAGCGGCAGGGTATCCTAAAATCACTGTCACCGCCGTCACCGCTGTCACCCGCAGGGCAGAGTCGCCAGCTTTACACGGCTTTAAGCGTCAATGACAGTAACAGGGGGTATCCCAATATCGCTGTCACCACCGTCACCGCTGTCACCCGCCCGCTTTGCAAGCGAAATCTGCCTGCCGTGTTTTTTGCGGCTGTACTGATAAACGATATGGTTCTCATTTAAAAATGTGGTGCGGTATTCATTGAGCCATTTCGTAATCACCGTGGGTATGGTTTCCGTTTCCCTCATAGCGGCTAACAGCTCCGTTGCCGTGCCTGCCCATTCTTCCTTATCCCTCATAAAATCCACCAACCGAAAAAGGACGTCTGGTATCGTTTCTTTCGCAAGCTGCTCCTGCGTTTTTCTCTCCACAAGTTCCCAACTGCAATCACGGAAACGCAGCGTGTATTCCTGATAGGGCGTGTCCCTGCCCGTCACATACAGCTTGGCGGTGTCGGATGCCCGTTTCTCCTTTTCCAGAACAAAGGTAGCGTCCGCACTCCCCGTTAAGCCTGTCGTCCCAGACACCTTGTTGAACACATCGCTGTCATTCTGCTTTCGGATGTGGTGTACGACAATGACCGCCAATGAATGCCTGTCGGCAAAGTCTTTGATTAGTGAGATGTCCCCATAGTCGCTTGCGTAGGCATTGTCTTTTGAAGCTGTACGGACTTTCTGCAAAGTGTCAATGACAATAAGCCTGCTGTTTGGGTAATCTTTCAGATAATCTTCAAGCTGCACGATAAGACCGTCTGACAGCTTGCAGCTTGCCACGGCAAAGTGAAGCCGCCTGCTCGCTTCGTTCGTCAATCGGAACAGCCTGTCCTGTATACGGCAGAACGTGTCCTCAAGGCAGAGGTAAAGCACGTCGCCCTCCATTGTCGGCATATCCCACAAGGGAAGTCCCTGCGACACGCATAAACATAGCTTCAGCATGAGCCAGCTCTTTCCTATCTTCTGTGAGCCGCAGAACAGCGACAAGCCTGTGGGGATAAGGCTGTCCACCACAAAGGACGGCTTCTCAAGCGGTTCATAAAGGAGCGTTTCGGCGTTGACTGTCTGTAACTTCTGCATGGCTTTCCTCCTTTCGGGCGGTGTTTTTGTTTTCGTTGCACATAGGCGTTGACCTCCTTAAAAATAGATTTACTCCCACGAAGAAAAAGTGAGAGTATGTAATGCCGCCAATCCCACACAAATAAAAAACAGATTTCTTTTTCGGGCGGTGTCGGTCACGGTTGGAGATACTTCCTCATTTCCGCCTTTACTTTCTCCTTTGCAATCGCAACAGATTTCTGTATTGCCGAAGCGGTGCAATGCTCCATAGCGGCGATTTGGTAAAAATTGAACTCATACTCGTAGTAGAGCAGGAAACGCCGCCTTTGTATCTCTGGCAGTCCGTCAACCGCCTTACAGAGCAGTTCTGCCCGTTCTGCCTCAATCATTTGTTCCTCTATGCTCTTAGGCAGCTTCAACGCCCGCCTGTTCAGCGTTTCGTCCCATACTTCCGAAAACTCCCTGTGCCGCTCGTCCCATTGGAGGAGATTCCTGTTCCTGCGTTCCATCTGCCGAAACTCCATAAAGAACTGTTCCGACACTTCCAACTCGTGGGATTTGCCCTGCCCGTCCTTAAAGCTGATAAAATACCTTGTGCCGCTTTCCGTGGATTCCTCCCGAAGCGTGTACGCCTTAACTCTGTATGCCATCCCGCTTGCCTCCTGCAAAAAATAAGTGAGGGGATTTCCATCCCTCACCCAGTAGCCCGCAGGACGGCAGGCTGTTTTAGACGCTATAAAATTTTCGTAGCTTCTTCCGCAGATGGTCTAACCTCGCATAGATGGCACCAGTCGTCAAATGCACGAGCGGGGCAATCTCCTTTGTGGAATACCCCTGCATTTTCAGCAGGACGATTTTCAAGGTACGCCCGTCCACCGCGACTAATACTTGATAGAGATTTTCGCTCTCAATCTCGTCCAGTAACTCCGCAACCGTACCCACTTCCGTCTGCCGCTCCCTGTCTGCCATGTCCTCAAGGTATTCCGCAATGTCATTCGTCCATCGGTAAAACCGCCTGTTGGAATTGAAGTCTGCCCTGTCCGCAATGCGTATCTGCTCAATGGTCGCTTCATCAACGCCGCACTCACGCAGCAGCTTTTCCTCCGCTTCTTTCCAGATACGCCATTTCCTGTCCTCCCGTCCGTGGTTATATGCCATGCTTCTTTTCCTCCAATCAGAATTGATTGAGAGGGCAGAGAAAAACCCCCTCATTTTCCCAAAGGAAAAAACAAGGAGGCTGAACGCCTTAAATTTTAATTTTCTATTATCTTTCTTAGTTTTCTTAGGATTCTGGCTTTGCGTTTGTTCACAACGCTCTGGGTTATGCCGAACCTCGCCCCGACTTCACGCTCAGAAAGTCCGTCAAAAAAGATTGCCTGTATCAATTCCTGTTCACTATCCGACAGCAAAGGCAGGGCGGCTTTCAGCCTGTCCACCATAACCGCATTGACAACGGTTTCCGCAATGTCTGCCGCTTCATCAGCGATAAAGTCTAAAGGCTTCCCCTCGCTGTCCGTAAATCCATCCAGAGAAAGCAGGCTGTTCTTCGTATCTAATTTTTTCAGATAACGCCACCGTTCCTTATCTCGGTAGAAGTCCGTGTATTGCTCCCTCACGACTTCAAGCAGACAGCCTTGAATGGGGATAAACAGCTTGTCCATATAGGTCTGGTCGGATTCCCTGCGGCGGCAGAAATCCGTATAGGACAGTTCCACATATCTGCCGCTTTCCTTGATATATACCTTTCTCGGTGCGTATTTCACTGTAAGTACCTCCCATCTGAATTTTTGAAATGTTCAAAATCCAGATGGAGAGGTGGCGAACGACACCTAACACCACTAATAGCCCTATGGCACTTTCCAACAAAAATCGACAAAAGAAAAACCGCAAAGGCTCTATGACCTTTACGGTTATGGGAAATATTAATTCTGTTGTATGGAGATTGTACTTCTACATTCAAGGCAGGAAGTGCCGTTGCATAGGCAGAAATTTTTTTAACTGGTTTCCTGCCGTTCTCTGATATGCTATGTATTGATAAATTTTGCTTCGTATGAGCAGATAGATAACTGCCCGAAAAAAGGACATAAAAAAATCCCTCCAAATTTAAAAACAAATTCAGAGGGTAATTTAGGGTATAACAAAATAACCCACCCGAATATCGTTTTTTTTATTTGGTGAGTTTGTTCTTTCAAATACGAAACAAAAAGAGCCGATGATTCGTGAATTGTTCCACAATTTCATCGGCTCTGCGTCTTAAGCGTCTGGCTCTTTGATGACAGTTATCTTCAAGTTGTCAACTTTAATCAATCTTTCTTGTCTGCATTTTGGACAATAAAGGGGATAATTCTCCAAAACAGTGTCCTTCCTAATTTTATTACGGGTTTTGTTCCCACAAACAGGACACAATATCCATTCGCATTTCATCATAATTAGTCTCTAATCCTTTCAAATCTCATTTTATATGACTTTTGCAAGCTGTTAAGCTAACTTGTGGAACATATGCCGAACCTTATCTATACGGCTATTCGGGCGGCGGGGTTGGCAAATAAATTTACCAATAGCTGGCTGGTATCCTTTTAACTCTGTCAAGCAGACTCCCTGCCCATTTGTGAAATAAGTTAAATCGTTCCTGTATTCTTGAATACATCTAGCAGGGATTTCTCCTTTCAGAATGACCTCGTCATTCTTTATCTGAGTACTTACAATATCTGCACAATACCTTGGAGCATCATGATACGCCCGTGAGAGATATTCCTGCGGTGCATAAATTTCAAAGTGGAGATATGGCTCTAATAGTTCTGTCCCTGCTTTTTTTAAAGCCTGCTCCAATACGATAGGGGAAAGCAGCCGAAAGTCTGCGGGGGTACTTACAGGACTATAATACAATCCATATTCAAAACAGATTTTACAGTCTGTCACTTTCCATCCATACAGCCCCTGCTCGCAGCCATAAAGAACCCCCTCCATAACCGCATTTTGGAACGATTGATTTAAATATCCAAGTGAAACTCTGCTTTCATACTGCACTCCGCTTCCAATAGGGAGCGGCTCTATGGACAACCCGACAGAAGCCCAGAAAGGATTTGGCGGGACTTCTATGTGGATGGTATATTCTGCTTTTCTAAGCGGTCTTTCCATATATATAACAGTAGGCTCTTTTATTTCTGCCTCCACATGATATTTTTCCTCAAGGATGGCACAAATGACTTCCATCTGCACTTTCCCCAAAAAAGAAAGTATAATCTCATGCGTTGTAGTATCCACATAATATTTTAAAAGAGGGTCGCCATCTGAAATTTCTGTAAGTGCCCCAAGCAATATTTCCCGCTGTTCAGATTTCTTTACTGCAATCGTTGTTTGGAGCATAGGGAGAGGATTTTCAATAAATTTTCTCTGCGGCAACAGTATTCCGTTCCCCAAAATACTGTTTAGCTGCAAAACATCATTTGGTAAAATTACAATATCACCAGAGCAGGCTGTATCGGATGAATATAATTCACCGTTTGTCGGAACACACATCTCTGTGATTTTTATTTTCTCTTTTTCAGATATTCTAATAACATCCCTCAAATGCAATGTTCCGCTATATATACGCACATAAACAAAACGCCGCCTTTTCTCTGAATATTCAATCTTAAAAACCTGCCCGCATAGTTCAGATTGACCTTCAGGCGTTGATGAATAAAATTTACTGGCAATCACTTCTATAAGCTGCCGAATCCCCAGATTGTTTTTAGCGCTTCCGTGATAAACGGGAAATAACGTTCCGTTTTGGAATCTCCTGTTTTCTTCCTGTTCCAGTTCTGACATTTTAAACGGTTTCCCTGACATATATTTCTCTAATAGTTCATCGTTTCCCATAATTACCGCATCCCACTGTTCCATATCGTCATTGTCCGTTACATTTATATGGGGATGCTGCCCAACCTTTTGCTTCACTATAATTTCCGAAGAAAGCTTTGCTTTCATTTCTCGATATACCATTGGCAAATCAATCCCCTCTTGGTCAATTTTATTGATGAAAAAAATTGTCGGAATCTTCATTGTCTGTAGTGCATGAAACAGTATACGGGTCTGTGCCTGTATGCCATCCTTTGCAGAAACTAATAATACTGCTCCGTCTAATACGGATAAAGAACGGTATACTTCCGCCAAAAAATCCATATGGCCTGGCGTATCTATAATGTTGACTTTTACATCCTCCCACTGAAAAGATGTCACTGCTGTCTGGATAGTGATTCCCCTTTGACGCTCCAAATTCATTGTATCTGTCCTTGTTGTGCCTTCATCTACGCTCCCTAGTTCTGCAATTGCACCACTGGTATACAATAAACTTTCCGTTAATGTTGTCTTTCCTGCGTCAACGTGAGCCAGAATGCCTAAGTTAATTATTTTCATGTGATTTTCCTCCTATCAACACCCAAAAAAGGGCATAAAAATACCCAGTGATAAATACTCCTATCACTGGGTAAATAACTCCAATAGCCCCAAAACACTTATATGTTTTCGGGCATATAAAATTACATGATAAAAGTATTCTTAAACTGGGTACAAAAAACTAAGCCCCATATTAAAAGTGAAACGAGACTGCTACTTTTTGTTCCCACTATCAAATTGACAGTTTATTTAAGAATACCTTGCCGCATATTTATTAACTCCTTGTATAATACTGAATCTAATTATATTCCTTAACCCTTTATTTGTCAAGCTGACAAACTAAAGCAGAAAAAGCGGCAGGATTTCCCCCTGCCACTAATCATCTGTTTATGCAAAAATAATTTCCTTTTCCACAATCTCCCTCGCACAAGCCCTTATGTTATTGAGGCATCCTGTCCATTCTAAGGCGTTTTCTGCCTTTAGCTGTTCCGTTATGCCCTGTGCCTGTTTCATACCCTCTATGAGCCTTTCAAAGCGTTCCTGTGCCTGTCTGTTGATGTCGGCAAGGTAGGCGTTTAGCCTGCCGCTTGTAAGAAGATTGGTGTATGTAACTTTACGGTACTGTTTTAGATAATCTAAATGCCGTTGCCCCCAGATGCCTATTGCCTGTTCTTCTTCGGCGGGTACAGTTAAGCACGGTATCAAATAATCCCCTTGCCTTTCGTATTTGCCGCCCAGTTCCTCAAATAATGATTTTGCCATTGTCTGTTACCTCCACATTCTTTTTTATTTTGAATGTCCGCAAAATCCGTCCTACATCTGTGGGGCAAAAAGCAGACTGCAGCGGATAACGATGCCTCTCAGGGGCAGCCGCTCTCTTTCCGGGAGGTGATCCGCATTCCGGGAGCCAGGGAAATTATGGTTACCTTTTTCTGTTACTGTGCCCTGGAGCAGACTGCAGGGCTGTGGGGAAGCAGCTTTCTCGTCCTTCACCGTGGCGTGTCCCCGGAGGATGCCGCCCGCTTTGCCAGCCTCTTTTTCCTGGGTATCACTGCCGGCAGAGCTGCCGGCGGTTTTCTCACCATGCTTCTCAGTGACACGAACCTGGTGCGCCTGGGACAGGGCATCATTCTGGTGGGAATTCTGGCCCTTTTCCTTCCCGCAGGCGGCTTCTTCTCCATGGCAGGCCTTCTGCTTATCGGCCTTGGCTGCGCCCCTGTCTATCCGAGTATCATTCACTCAACGCCGGAACGGTTCGGGGCAGAAAACTCCCAGGCAGTCATCGGCATACAGATGGCCAGCGCCTATGTAGGAAACTGCCTGATGCCGCCGCTGTTCGGCCTCATTGCGGAGCACCTGGATATCGGGCTGTTTATCCCCTATCTTCTCCTCATCCTGGCCGCCATGTTCCTCATGCATGAAAAAACAGTCCGCAAATGCCGTATGGCCTGCATGGAGCGCATCTGTGTCAGCCAGTAATCCGAAACTCCCTCTCATCCTCCTGAAGCGGCACCTCCGCCTGGGTCATACTGTCGATGGCCACAAAGGTACCGGCACGCAGCCTGGAGATCATCGTCTTTATGGTCTCCTCCTCTCCCTGCACCTCCATCTCCACGCGGCCGTCCCAGAGATTCTGCACCCAGCCCGTAAGTCCCAGGCCCCTGGCTGCATACAGGGCACGGTAGCGAAACCCTACCCCCTGGACGCAGCCTGCAAAAAAGATATGTTTCCTCACCTTCATCCGTCTTTCCTTCCTTTCTCCAGAACCGGCTCAAAGCCCGCATCCTTAAGCGTGTCCACACAGGACTTCAGGATGCGGGCAGTCATTCCCCAGATTACAAAGTCCCCGTACTGGTAAAACATGACCTCATAGCTTCCCTCTCTCCACCTGTAATGTTCTCCGTCCGGGATCAGCTCAAAGGGAAAATCCTTCCCCGGGACTGTGACAATACGGGCCGTATGGCAGTCCGGCTCATGCTCAAAAAACCACCGGAGGGGAATGAGCCTCACCGACTCCACCTCCTCCTCTGAGAAGGTTCCCCGGTAACCGCTAAGCTCTGCAAGATAGGGGTAGATCGTCATCCCTGCCGGATTGACCAGATAGTCGCAGTCCATCCAGATCTCTGCCTGCCCCTCCTCTATGAGCAGCTCCTCGGAGATTTCCCGGAGGGCGGCACGGCGGGGATTCTCCCCCGCCTCCATTCTGCCTCCGGGAAAGCATACTTCCCCGGGCTGTGTTTTCAGACTTCTGGCCCTCACCTCGAACAGAACCTGAAGCTCGCTGTCTGCCTGCACAAGAGGAATGATGACTGCCGAGATCTTCTGCTTCTCATATCCGATTGGACGGGCGATCCGCTCTCTCAGACGGTCAGAAGGGAGGTTCCCCCACTGCCGTGAGCCGGCCCTGTGTGCCCTATCTGCCATCTTCTTTCCTCCCGGTCTGGTTCAGGAAGCGCTCGACGGCCTGATTAAATTCCAGGCTGTTTTCTGAGGCGATAAAGTGGGTGCCCTCTACCAGACACAGACGGCTGGCCGGTATCAGGCTGTGAATCTTCTTTGTGTGTCCTGTCTTAATCATATCGCGGGTTCCCGCAATCACAAGAGTCGGCACATTCAGCTGCTTCAGATAAGCCCCTGAAATATGTGGCTCCTTTATCATCAGCTCCAGAAGCTCCTTCTTCCTCCTTGCCCTCTCTAACAGGTATTTCTGATCCGCGGTAAGCTTCCCCCGCTTTTCCCTGCATGTTCCCCTCTTTACCCGCCACATGGTCTTCAGATAAGAGACGGCGATAGATTTTCTGATTCCCATCTTCATGCCCGACGGATTTAAGTTGGCACCGTTCAGTATCAGCTTTTTCACGTATCCAGGGTACAGGATCGTAAAGATCAGGGCGATATTTCCTCCGTCACTGAATCCCAGCAGAATAATATCCCTTAACTGCATCCTGTCCAGAAACTTCTTCAGATCCCCGGCAAACTGCTTCAGCGTAAACGGCGCCGTTCCCCTCTCAGATTTGCCGTGTCCTCTGGTGTCAACGGCAATCACCCGGTAGTTTTTGGAAAAATATTCTACCTGATTCTTGAAGTAGGAGCTGTCCTCCCCGTTTCCATGCAGGAGAACCATGGGCTCTCCGTTTCCTGTCTCCTCATAGTAAAGCTTCATTTTTCATCATCCTTCTTTCTTTTCCTTTAGCTCTGTTTTGCATACATATATTCCAGTCATTTTTCTGTCCCCGCATATTCCTCCACCAGATCCTCAATGATCAGAAGTCCGATGGGGCCCAGCAGGACTCCCAGAATCCCAAAAAGTTTCAGTCCCACATAGATGGCAGCCAGCGTTTCCAGGGGGGAAAGCCCCATGCCGTCTCCCATCAGCCGCGCTTCCAGAAACTCCCTCACAAGGCAGCAGACGAGGAACAGTCCTGCCAGAACAATCCCTTCATACCACTGCTTCTGAACAAGCAGAATCAGGCTCCACGGAACCAGCACCGCCCCGGTCCCAAAAAGAGGGAGGGCATCCAGGATGCCGATTCCAAGCCCCAGCAGAATACAGTAGGGATTTCTGATCATCACAAGCCCCAGAATACAGAGGCAGGAGGTGATGAACATAATAATAAGCTGTGTCCTCAGCCATGTATTTCCCGTCATCACCAGCCGCCGGCTGAACAGGGCAAACTCCCTGCTGAACATGGACTGGCGGCGCCTTCTCCTCAGCTCATCCATTTCCTGGAGGGAGAGGACAGAAGCAATGAAAAACACAGCCACCGCAACCATCACCTCCACACAGAAGGTAAAGGCTGCCACAGAATTCACCACCAGAGTGGACATCGTCATCTTTTTTAAGGCCGAAGCCGCCTGGAGGAGCATTTCCCTGGCCGCCTGCACAAGCACTCCGTCCCTCAGACGGCAGAATGCCTCCACCTGGCGGCACATCGAGGTCAGCCAGTGATCAAAGCTGTCAATCCATGCAGGAATCTGATTGGCGATCTGGTTGGCCTCCTCAAACAGGCGGCGGCCTCCGTAAAAGAGGGCGGCACCGAGGAGCGCCGTAAGGATCACAAGCTCGATACCTCCGATCATCCCGATGGGAACGCTAAACCTTCTCCCGAAGAGGCGAAACTGCAGACGTCTCTCGAGCCAGGCGGCCGTAGGGCGCAGAATCAATGCGGTCAGATAGGCAGCCGCAAAGGGCAGAAACAGCGGAAGAAAATATTTAAAGCTCACATACACGCCGGCTGTCACGGCAATGACCACGAGAGCCTTTCTCTGTTTTCTCGATAATTCGGGCATCAGCTCACCTGCTTTCAGATTCTGTATCTGCAGATCAGCATCAGCCCGTTTTCTATAAAAATACGTGTCCTGTTAAAGACGTGCCCTCTTAAAATAAGTGCCTTCTTATCAGTCCTGTCCTGAAACTGAAACGAGCCGACGCCAATCTTCTCTTTGATGTTATTATGGCTGATAACCGTGTGATTATATTGTGGTCTTCTTCCTGCTGTTCCACCTTTTTCCGCTCTGGCTCACTGCCTTTTTTTGTAAAAACGCCCCCCAGTACATATTCTCGTCGGGACTGTCTATAATAGTTCCTGTACAAAAGAAGTACAAATCATAAACGGACGATCCATGGTAAGTTCTCCTGAAGTACTAAAGAATACCTTACAAAAGATGCGGGTCTGCTTCCTTTGCCCTGCAAAGGAGCAGGCCTGTTTCTGTTTCATCGAACTTCATCTACCATCCCTTTTCACGAAATCCCGTCTCATCTGCCTTCACAGGATGCTCACAGATATCCATATGATCAATGCGGATCATGGATGCACTCATAAGGCTCTGAATCAGCCTCTCAATATCAGACTCCCTTCCCTGTACCTCCATCTCCACACGGCCGTCGGAAAGATTCTGCACCCATCCCGTCAGATGATAGTCTATGGCCGCCTGGACAGCCCGGTATCGGAAGCCGACTCCCTGGACGCGGCCCGAAAAATAAATATGCCTTCTGACCTTCTCATGCCCCTCTCTGTTTTCTGTCTTCTTCCTTCCAAACAATGAACACATAGCCGCTCCCCTTTCTGACCTGTCTGCACGCTCCCAAACGCAGAGCCTTATCCTCTCTCCTTCACAAAATTCCGAAACGCCCCCGACGCCGGCTTTATGGAAAATGTCATCTTCTTCCCGGAAGACGGATGGGGGAAAGAGAGGCTCACCGCTGCGAGAGCAAGAGGCCCCCTGGAAGCGGGCGTCCGGAAGCTCTCACTTCCTTTCTCTTCTCCCTCCTCCACAGGAAGGGTGCCTCCAAACTGGGGATTGTACCTGGCATCTCCCCATATGGGCAGGCCGTGACCTGCAAGCTGGACACGGATCTGATGATGGCGCCCTGTTTTCAGCTGTATTTCCAGAAGCGTCAGGTTTTTCTCCTCTGCCCTGCTAAGGACCCTATACGACAATTCCGCCCTCTTTCCCTCTTTTTTCGACTTATCCACGATCACAGAATAATTCTCTTCCCGGTTCATATACAGGTTGTCCACAAAGTTACCCACATTATCCACAGGTTTTCCACAAACTACTGCATGATAAATTTTTGTCACTCTGTGGGCCTGAAGCTCCCTGCTCAGAAAGGCTGCGGCGGATCTGGTTTTTGCGTAGAGCATCACCCCGGACACAGGCTTGTCCAGTCTGTGGATAACTCCCACATAGGGCGCCGCTGCCGGTGTGGACAGAGATGTGGACGGTTTTGTGGATAACTCCCTTCTCTGCTCCCTCTCCCTCTTTTTCTGACTTCTTACCAGATAATTCCGAATCTCACTGACCATATCCGGTTCAAATTTCCGGATGGCCTGGGATTCCAGCCCTGCTGGCTTTTCTGCCACAAGAATTTCACTGTCCTCATAAATGATTTTTACCATATGTTCTGTCACTCTCACCTTTTGCTCTTTTGTCTTTCTCTCTTACCCTTAATAAGGTCTGCCCTTCAGCCAGGCATCCATCATGGCGCGGACGGAGCGCCCCATCTCCTCCCTGAAGTCTCCCTGCCATTTCAGCTCTGTAAACTTCTTGGCCCATGTGTCAAAATCTTTCCCGCTTTTCTTCTGCCTTTCCTCCAGCATAGCCCTGAATTTCTCAGGACTCTTTTCCCGGTAGCGGTTCTCACACACCATGTCCTCCCACTGGAAATGGGAAAACTTCTCCCTTGCAAGCTGCTTTTCGGTGGGATAGCCAAACACCAGAAGCCCGGTGGGGACCACGTAATCCGGCAGCCCGAAAAGCTCCCTGGTCTCCTCATAATGCTCTATCACGTGTCCGATATAGCAGGATCCGATCCCCAGCGCCCACGCCGCTGTCACTGCATTCTGCATGGCAATGTAGGAATCTTCCCAGGCCAACATCATGTCTCCCAGCCCCGGTGTGCGGGAATCAGGCGCATAGATATGAAAAAAATCATTCCACTTCTTAAAATCAGCGGCAAACAGAAGCACCATGGGCGCCTCCCCGATAAAGACCTGGCCGTGGCACAGGCTGGCCGTGCGGTTTTTAAGCTCCTGATCCGTAATCTCTATGATCGTGTAAAGGGACATGTTGGCGGGGGACGGCGCTTCCAGGGCCGCCCGCAGGATGGCGGCCCGATCCGGTTCGGAAACAGGCCGTTTTTCAAACAGGCGGACGGATTTTCTGGAATAAATGTTTTCAAGGGCTGTATTGTCTTTGGATCTCTGATCCATATGCTCTCTCCTTTCCTGTCTCTGGCAGTCTGTGCCTTAAACACCGCGAACGATTGTGCAGACAGCCAGACATTCCCATCTGCAGCGGCATCACAAAACAGTTATCCTTATTTTACTATATCTGAAATTTTTTTGAAAGTAGGCTTGCATATTAACAGAAAAAAGCGTATAGTATAGGAAAACAATATATATAGTTTTAAAAACTACTTGTTGAATTTTGTATTACTTTGTCGGACTGTGTCCGGCAAATTTCAAGTCAGGAGGTATGCTTATGAATATACATGTAAAAGATCCGGGAAGCGCTCTCACCCATTTTATCGCCATGCTGGGCGCCGCAGCTGCGGCGGCTCCCCTTCTCATGAAGGCCGCAGCCGAACCTGGCCAAAACGGCCTTCAGGTGGCGGCTCTGGCGGTTTTTATTGTGAGCATGATCCTGCTCTACGGGGCCAGCACCATTTACCACACTCTCGATATCTCCGAGAAGGTCAACCGCCGGCTCAGAAAGCTGGATCATATGATGATCTTTATCCTGATTGCCGGAACCTATACGCCGGTCTGCCTGATTGTGCTGGGCAACCGGGCCGGATTCCTTCTGCTGGCGCTGGTCTGGGGAATCGCGGCAGTGGGAATTCTCATTAACGCCCTCTGGATCAGCTGCCCGAAATGGTTTTCCTCTCTGATCTATATTTCCATGGGCTGGGTCTGCATTACCGCAATCCGTGAGATTTTAAATGCCCTGCCTCCCGCCGCCTTCGGCTGGCTTCTGGCAGGCGGCATTATCTATACCATCGGCGGAATCATCTACGCGCTGAAACTGCCGATTTTTAACTCCCGCCACAAAAATTTCGGCTCTCACGAAATTTTCCATCTCTTTGTCATGGGCGGGAGCCTCTGCCATTATGTGATGATGTACGCGTTCGTCGCTTAACACAAACAGACGACCGGGATTTTGGTGAAATCTGTGACTGTTTAAATTCTGTGACAGGAAAGACAGGGAAGGCGGAAAGGCCATTTTGTGGCTTTTCCGCCTTCCCTGCAATAAGGTGATGGGATAAGGTGAAAGAAAATTACAGAATCCTTCTGAGCCTTAGAAAGTCTCAGGCACCTTCCTGTCAGTTATCTGCTCCCGTTTTCAGATGCACATCCATGCTGCCGGAGCGGAATCCTTCCAGGTCAAGCGTTACATAGGTAAATCCCAGTTCTTTAAGCCTTTTTACAATCTGCTCCCGCTTCCTGACCGTTTCCAAAAGCTGTTCTTCGTCCACCTCTATTCTGGCTGTATCTGCGTGAATTCTCAGGCGGATATTTCCTTTTTTTCCTCCCTGATCCAGGAGAGATCTCAGATATTCCTCTCCCTCCTCAATCCGCTTTAAAAGCTCATAGCTCACCTCTGCGCCGTAGGGAAGCCTGGTGGCCATACAGGGGGTGGAAGGGCGGGAGGCTGCGGAGATCCCAAGCCGGGCCGCAAGCTCCTTCACCTCCTGCTTGGTCATCCCGCACAGAGCAAGGGGACTTACAATTCCAAGCTCCCTAAGAGCCCGGATGCCGGGCCGGTACACGTGAAGATCGTCCTCATTAGTTCCGTCCAGAATCGTGCTGCAGCCCTTTTCTTCGGCAAATTTTTTTAAGTCAGAAAACAGGCGGCGCTTGCACAGATAGCAGCGATCCACCGGATTGCGGCGAAGCTCCTCCTGCTCCAGCTCGTCCACTGTCAGCACCACATGGGACGCGTTCAGCTCTCTGGCCACTCTCCTGGCATTTTCCATATCGCAGGCAGGGTGAAGCATGGTGTCGAAGGTAACTGCCCAGACTGTAGTGTGATATTTTGCCGCGCTGTCGCAGGCCAGCTTCAGCAGAAGGCTGCTGTCCACCCCGCCGGAAAAAGCGAGGCAGACATCCTCTCTTCCATATCGATCCATGAGCTCTGAAAGCTCCCTCTCTTTCTTCTGATCCAACTGTTTTTCCTCCTTCCTCGTAACCCCTTTCCGGCAAAAGTCTGTCTGCAGCCCATGTACCTGACTCCTTCGTCTGTCTTTACAGATTTTGAGCCTTTGGCTGCATCAGTTTCTGCTTCATTTCACTCTGATTAATTCAGGAGACAGGACCGTTCAGCCTCACACTTGATGAGGTGATATACCTCGGAAAATCCTCTTCCCGTCTCACGGCAGATGGCGCGGACACTCTCATATTCCGGGTAAAAGCGCTCGCCGCCTCCATATTCGCACACCTTTACCTTCGCCTCACCGAACGGAAGGGAAACCGTCATCTCCCTGCGTCTCAGCACTGTCCTCTCCACCGGATAGCGGCGAATCCCTATGGTGGTGGTATGGGCAAAGATCAGAGCCTCCATCTCCGACAGAAGATTTTCTCTGCACAGCACATGAAGGGTGCAGGCCGGACGGCATTTTTTCATATAGGCGGGAGTGAACCACGCGTCAGAAGCCCCCTCCTCCATCAGGCACTCCATCAGAAAGCCCAGAGCTTCTCCGCTGCAGTCGTCCACATTTGTTTCCAGTACCCAGAGTCTCTCCTCTCCGGTCTCGCCGGCAGCGGTTACTCTGACATCCCTTCCCTCACTCTCTTCCTCCCCGGCCGGAATGAGAATCATTGCCCTCAGAATATTGGCATTTTTGAAATCCTTCGTCCCGGCGCCGACTCCGATTTTTTCGATGGTGTAATGCTCCGGAAGCTCTCTCTCCGTCCTCAGGGCGCCTGCGATGGCCGCTCCCGTAGGCGTTACCATCTCGCCCTCGTTGTCAGTCAGCCGAAGCTCCAGCCCGCAGGCAGCGGCAATCCCCGCTGTAGCCGGTACTGGTACCGGCATGACTCCATGCTGGCATCTGACATAGCCCCGTCCTTCTGACAGCGCCGATACAGCCACCCTCCGGATCCCCAGATCATGGATACAGAAGGCGGTGCTGACAATATCCACAATAGAGTCTACTGCCCCCACCTCGTGGAAGTGAACCTGATCAATGGGAAGGCCGTGAGCCTTCGACTCTGCCTCAGCCACCAGGCGGAACATCTCTCTCGCCATGCGGCGCACATCCTCGTCCTCCAGCCTGTCAAGGATACGGTTGATATCGTGAATATTGCGGTGAACATGGGAGTGGTCATGTGCATGGCTGTGATCATGATCATGGCCGTGGTCATGGTCGGGATCGTGGCCGTGGTTGTGATCATGGCTGTGGTCATGATCGTGGTCATGGCCGTGATCGTGGCTATGATCATGATCGTGGCTGTGGTCGTGGTCGTGACCTTCCCCGTCACTGTCCAGATGAACGTCGAAATCGTAGGCATCGATACCACATTTCTGCGTCCTTCCGAAATGCAGATGATAGCCCTCTACTCCCAGCTTTTCAAGGGTCTGCTCCAGCTTCTCCCTGGAGGCCCCCAAATCTAACAGCGCGCCGACGGTCATATCTCCGCTGATTCCTGAATAACACTCCAGATATAAAATCTTCTCTCTCTCCATCTTACTGCCCCTGCCTTTCTGTATTTCTGATCCATATTTTTTCAGTCCCGCATTGCTGCTGACTGACCGTTTTCTCCATTTAGCATTTATTTTATCTGACTGTCTCCTTTTCCTGCGGCCAGACGGTTGATCTGGGCTGCCAGGTATCCGGCCCCGTAACCGTTGTCTATGTTTACCACGGAAATCCCATTGGCGCAGGAATTCAGCATGGTGAGAAGGGCTGAAAGGCCGTGGAAGCTGGCTCCGTAGCCCACAGAGGTAGGAACTGCCACCACCGGGTTTTCTACCAGACCTGCGATCACAGTGCCCAGAGCTCCCTCCATCCCTGCAACTGCCACAATACAGTTGGCCTTCTCAATTCTCTCCCTCTGTGCCAGAAGACGGTGGATTCCGGCCACCCCTACATCGTAGATCCGCTCCACATGACAGCCGAAAAATTCAGCTGTTCTGGCCGCCTCCTCCGCCACGGGAATATCGGCCGTTCCTCCTGTGCAGACAGCGACACAGCCCTCCTGACGCGCCGGACAGTCCGGCCTCCTGGCTGTTAAAATCCGGGATATGGGATCATAGACAATGTCGGGAATCGCCTCCTTTACCAGAAGGTACTGGGCCTGCGTCGCCCTGGTTCCCAGGACCTCTGCATTTTCCCTGTACAGTACCTGAAAGATATTGGCCAGATATTCATCCGGCTTGCCCTGGCAGAACACAGTTTCCGGGAAACCGGAGCGCAGCTTTCTGTGAAGATCCAGCTTTGCATATCCCAAATCCTCGTAGGGCAGATTTTTAAGCATTTCCTCCGCCGACTCCACAGACATCCTGCCGCTCTGAACCTGTCTGAGCATTTCTTTTACATCCATATTGATCCCTCCATTCTGTTGTCTGTCAAAGGCACGGCCCGCCCTCGTTCCAGGCGCATAATCCTCGTGCATACCTCCCTCAGAAGTCCCTCTGAATGGCTGACCGCAATCAGTCCAATCCCTCTCCGGCGCGTTTCCTCCAATAAAAACAGCCATATCTCTTTCTGGGTGGCCAGATCTAACATGGTGCTTATCTCATCGGCCAGGATGAACCTGGTTCCCTCCCCCAGGGCCCTGGCGATACAGAACCGCTGCAGCTCTCCGCCTGACAGCTCCCTGGGATAGCGGGACAGCCATTCCCTGCGGATTCCCAGGCGCTCAGTCATCTCCCCTAACTGGACTCCTCCTTCTTTTAAGACATGCCCCATCCTCCGCACGGGGTCTACCGACTGCTCCGGATGCTGGAAAATCATCTGCACGGGACATTTTCCCTGCAGAGAGAGAAGGGGCTTTTCGTCCAGATAAACGGCTCCTGACTGGGGCCTCTCATAGCCCGCCAGAATTCTGCAGAGTGTTGTCTTTCCAAAACCGCTCCCTGCCATCAGTCCCACCCGCTCGGTACTTCCTGCCCGAAAGGAAATATTCTGAAAGATCTGCCTTCCTCCGTCTCCATAAGAGAAAGAAAGTTCTTTGGCTGTCAGCTCCATGTTTCTCCCCTCTTTCCTTCTGTTTTTATTTCAAAGACGTTCTCCTGCAAGGATGCTCCACGGAGTTCCGACTCCCGGTACAGAGGAGAGGAGTCTTTTTGTATACGCATTCTGGGGCACTCCTTTCAGTTTTCTCGTCCCGCTTTCCGGCTCTGCCTCCATCTGCAGCTCCTCTATCACGCTCCCCTCGCTGAAAATCAGAACGCGGTCAGCCGTTTCCATGGCAAGCTCGAGATCGTGGGTGATTAAAAGCACCCCCGTACCCTGATCTGCCATCTCACGGAAATGTCCCATTACCCGCCTGGCAGTCTGAAGATCCAGGCCCGGCGTCGGCTCATCTGCAATGACAAGCTCAGGCTCTTCCATCATGGCTGCCGCAATCAGCACACGCCTTGCCATTCCTCCGGAGAGTTCAAATGGATACAGCTCCTCTGTCTCCGTGGGAAGTCCATACCGCTCAAGCAGCCATCGGCACCGGTCCGCAGACGGTCTGTCCTTTCTTCCTCCCCGAATCTGAGCCCCCACCTTCATTAGCGGATCAAGGCCGCTCACGCCCTGAGGGATCAGAACGATTTTCTTTCCTCTCAGATTCTTAAGTTTCTTCTCTGTCAGCAGTTCCCCCTGATATTCCATACTCCCGCTGCACACAGCATTGTAGGGAAGAATCCCCAGCACTGCGTGGGCTAAGAGGCTCTTTCCCGAGCCGCTTGCGCCTGCAAGGGCTGTAACCTCCCCCCTTCGCACCTGCAGGCTGAGATCCGTTATGGGGTGCAGCAGCTTTCTTCTGAGCCCTCTGTCATACTGAGTAAAGGTGACAGAGAGTCCTTTGACCAGGAGGAGGGGAACGTCATCCCTCCCCCTGCACGGATAATCCGCCGTTTCAGCCCTTCTGCTCTCATCCATTCTCATTCCCGCCTCTTTCCTTTCCTGTATAAGCCTTTCACAGCCGTGTTTTTAGCTTCCTCTCCTAAAAAGGAGGCCTGGGACTTGGCCTGTGCCTTTTTTCTACTCATGGGCCCCTCCCGGCGAGAGCAGGCGGCTGACTGAGTGGCCGAGAGCCTCAAAGAGCAGCACCGTCGCCGTCAGAAGCAGGCCGGGAAATACCGCCAGCCACCACTTTCCCGTTATCAGGTATTTCATGCTTTCCGAGAGAATGATTCCCACTGCCGGCTCCTCCGGCGGAAGGCCGAACCCCAGAAAGGTGATGCTGGCCTCGTGAAGAATGGCGTGGGGGAACATGAGAATCAGGCCCGTCAGAAACTGCGGGAGCAGGTGGGGCAGCATGTGGGTGCAGGCGATTTTGAACCGGCTCATTCCCAGCTTTGAGGAGATTTTTACATACTGGCTCTCCTTCAGCTGAAGTACCTCCCCGCGGATCAGCCTGGCAAGGGAGGGCCAGTGAGTGAGGGAGATACCCACTGCCACTCCCGCAAACCCTTTCTGGCAGGCGCAGGATATGAGAATTAAAAGCAGCATATGAGGAATCCCCATCACCAGATCGATGAGTCCCGACACCACCAGATCTGCTGTCCTTCCCATGGCAGCCAAAAGTCCCAGCGCCAGAGCAATTCCTGCACTGACTGTGGCAGTTAAGAGCCCCAGCCGTATGCTCATGGAGAGTCCGGCCAGCGTGCGCAGGAACATATCTCTTCCCAGCCAGTCTGTCCCGAACAGATATTCTGCATTTGGAGCCAGATTTTTTCTGGAAAAGTCCGACACTGACGCCCCTTCGGAGCACAGAAGCCCTGCCGCGGCTATCCCCGCCAGAAGAACTGCCGAGCAGATAAGAAGAGCTATGGTAAGGGCCCTTCTGTCTGCTAAAAAACGGCATTTTTTGCGCTCCGGCCATGGGAGAGCCTGTCCATGGGTGTTTTTCTGTGACGGCAGGAACGTCTGTCCCTGGCTGTCTTTTCCTCCCTCCACAGCAGTCTGCGCTCCTGAGGGACGGCCCTCAGCAGAACCTGCCTCAGCCCTGCAGAACATGCTCTCATCCTGCCTGTGGTTATGTCTCATCTGCAGAGCCCGCGTCTCCTGCCCAGAGCTTATTTCCCGCCCGCCGTCCCCTCTCCCAGGGGTGCCTGCCTCCTCTGAGCCGACAGATAACGCCGCCTTTGCCATACCCTCTTCCGCTTTTTTCTTTGCTCTCCTTCTCTCCCTCTTTCTCTGCCGTGCCTCTCCCCTCATCCTGGGATCTACCACATGGTACAGAAGATCGGCAGCCAGATTGCCTCCAAAGACAAGCAGGGAGCTTATAAGGGTAATTCCCAGAAGAAGGGGGACATCACTGCCCAGCCCGGCAGCGATGGCTGCCTGCCCCAGTCCCGGGTAGGAAAATACCTGCTCCACCAGGACAGAGCCTCCGAAAATTTCACTGATTGATGCGAACTGAAGGGTGACAGCAGGCAGAAGGATATTGCGAAGCCCATGGCACCTTACGATATGAAACAGGCTCTCTCCCCTGGCCTTGGCATAGAGCACATACGGACTGTCCATAACCTCCTCCATCTTCGCCTTCGTGTGAAGAGCGATGGATGAAATTCCCGTAAGCCCCAGAGTCAGGGCAGGCAGAAAAGCATGGGAGAGCCGGTCGGCAAATGTCACCTGTGCGGACTCCATTCCGATAGGGACTCCCAGGCCGATGGGAAAAATCCGAAGCTGGACGGCAAACACCAGCAGAAGCAAAAGCCCGATCCAGAAGGCAGGCGTGCTGGCCGTCAGCATACAGTAGCCTGTGATCAGGCGGTCCGGCCATCTCCCGCGGAAGGTTCCCGCCAGGATGCCGAGAAGAAGGCCAAGTACACCTGCAAATACCCAGGCGGACGCCATCAGCCAGAGAGAGCTGAGAAACCGCTCTCCCACAATCTCAATCACAGGGCGGCGGTACAGAAGGGAGATTCCCATATCCCCTTTCAGAAGTCCTGAAAACCAGGAGGCAAAGCGCTTTGTCATCGGCACTCCCACCCCCCAGTATTCTCTGAGCTCCTCTACCTGCTCCGGGCTCATGGAGCCGAGAGCCGCCTGCCCCACATTGCTCTGAAGCGGGTCGATGGGGGACAGGGACAGCAGGAAAAAGGAAGCTGCGCTGACCAGAGCCAAAAGCACGGCTGCCCTTATCAGATTTTTTCCTGCCCATCCTGCCAGTCTGCCCATGGTTTCTGTCTCCTTTCCTGCATCTGATTTCGTTTAAAAATTCTTCCTGTTTCTCACTGCTGTCCATCAAAGCTCCACTGGTCCACATTGTTGACAATTGACCAGCCATGGCCGTGGGGATGAATCTTCTGCTCGGCTACTGTCAGTCCGTCCCGCACCCAGTACAGATGATCTACGTTCACCAGCCACACCCACGGGACATCGCCCTGCTCTGTCACTCCTGTCTGTCCATCCCACTGAGCCTTTTTCCAGAGCTCATAGGACTCCTCCAGATCAGAACATGCCAGGGCCTCGTCCATATACCGGTCAACGGTTTCATTGGAATACGGGGAATACTGGGCAGTGCCTGTATCCGGGCTTGTGTGGTAAATATTGTAGAGCTCCATAGGCGTATGCGCTCCCCATCCCCAAAGCAGGGGCTGTGAATAGGCCTCTGTGTATGCAGTATCCCAGCCTACCCCTCTGGCAGAGGCGTCGATCCCCAGGGCCTTCAGCTGGTTTGCCGTGTCTGCGGCGAGAGCCTGTCTCACAGAATCGTCGGCCGGATAGATAAATTCCAGCTCTGCGCGGACCCCGTCCCTGGTGCGGATGCCGTCCGCCCCCGGGGTCCATCCTGCCTCGTCCAGCAGCGCCTTTGCCTGCTCGGGATCGTATGCCGTCTCTGCCTCTTCGTTATACCAGGGGAGCTTGTCGCAGACGCTGTAGGCAGGACTTCCATAGCCGTTCAGAACGTGATCGATCATCGCCTGCCTGTCAAGCCCCATGCTGATGGCCCGGCGGACTCTCACGTCGGCTGTGAAATCATTGCCCCTCTCGATACCATTCTCGTCTGTGTAACGGGGAACCGCCGGAAGATTAAAGCCTCTGTTGTCCACACTCTCGCAGGCCAGCAGATGGTAGCCGGGCACCTCCTGATCCGTGTAGGATGCAGCTGTGTAGACTACATCTGCCTGACCTGCCAGCGCGGCCGCAAAGGCGGCATCCTCCTCCATAAAGAGGACTGTGACCTTTTTCATCTTGGACTCCTCCCCGTAATAATCGGGATTTAACTCGAAAATTATCTGCTGTCCCCTGTCCCACTGCTTCATAATATACCGCCCGGATCCGATGGGATTCACTCCGTAGTCCGGCCCGTATGCGTGCTCCGGCACAATTCCCGTCACGGCCATTGTGTAGGGCCAGATAGAATACGGGCGGCTCATGTGAAAGACAACTGTGTCCTCATCCTGGGCCTCAGCCCGCTCCAGCATGGTAAAGTCATTGACAGAGCTGGTGTTCTTTAAGGTATTGTAGGTGAAGGCCACATCCTCTGCCGTCAATGGCTCTCCGTCTGTAAAAAACGCATCACTTCTTATATCAACCGTCCAGGTGAGCCCGTCCTCGGAAGCCTCCATGCCGGTGGCCAGATCATACCCGATGGTCAGATCCGGGTTCGTTACAGTGAGAGTGCTCTGAATCAGAGGCTCGTGAACGTGCTCTCCGGCTCCCCAGCCGTAAGCCGGATCAAAGCCTTCTTCCGGCTCCGACTCCGCTGTCATAACAACCACGACGGAATCCTTCTCATCGGTTTCAGAAGCCTGGTTCTCTGCCTGCTGTCCGCATCCGGACAGTGCTGCCGCCAGCGATAATGCTCCTATAGCTGCTGCAATCTTTGTTTTCCTGTGTTCCATAGGCTTTTGCTGCCTCCTTTTACGCTGCCTGTATTCTGTAAATGAAAGAACAAAGAATCCTGCCTTGCAGGATTCTCCGCCTGCGGCGGGGCTGCAAAAGCAGCCGTATTCCTCTCCAACCCAGTGCGATCCCCGCGGAGCGTTTTTATATAGCAGGGAACAAAGTTTCCTGCTATATAAAAAAACCAGGAAGCTATTTTCCCTGATTTTCAGAGTAAAAATACCTTCCTGGTACTGCTTTGTCCTTTTGATATGAAATGACCGCCGTCTGCCGTAAGGCGATCTGTTGTCCCATACGGGATTTATCCAGCTGAGCTGGCCTGATTTTTCGTTCTGCCGGTCTGTTAAGCGGTTTGTCCGCTGTCCTTCTGCTTGTGCAGAAAATGATTGCAGGATAGAGCCAGACTGGCAGGATGCCATGTTGATTTCTTTTTTTCCTAAAATAGTATATAGGAAAGCCGGCGTTTCGTCAACAAATGAATTTGTATTTTCTGAGAGAACGCCTTCTGGAGAAAACGGTACAGCACAGCTGACAGCAGGATGGTCAGATATCCCCTCTTCTCTTGCATCCGCTCTTTTCCTGCTATATAATAAGACCAGCCTGACCATCTTTGACGGCTGGTCTTCGGAAAGACGTCTGGGATGTTATTTTCCGGATAAAATCCGTCATTTCGGCAGAGCTCTGCCAAATTACAGGAGGTATTCATGTCAGAAACTCATTTCAGTTCAGTGAAAAGAAAGATTCTTCGTGATGTGAGGCAGAACCCTCTCACGTTTCCCCCTTCCTTTCCGTTTACAGTATCTGTCCTCACCCTCAGCGATCTGCCCTCTGTGTATTCTCTCTGCCTTGGCAATCCGCTGTATTATAAGCACCTGAACTGCCCCCTCACGCCAGACCTGGTGCAGTCTGATTTCACCGCCCTTCCTCCGGGTAAAAACTGTGAGGACAAATATTTTCTGGGTTTTTGCAAAAATGGCTCTTTAGCCGCTGTCATGGATCTGGTCTTCGGCTATCCAGATGAAAAAACTGTTTACATCGGTTTTTTTATGGTAGACCGACAGCTTCAGGGAAAAGGTACCGGCAGCCTGATCATCAGCCATACAGCAGATATTCTGCAGCGTCAGAGCTATCGCTTCATGAAGCTTGCCTGGGTGGAGGGAAACCGGCAAAGTGAGCACTTCTGGCGCAAAAACGGATTTGAACCAAACGGCAGAAGCAGCCACCTTGAGGCCTGCACGGTGGCGGAGGCCGTGCGTCCGCTCCAGACGGAATAAAGCCGTCCTATTTTTGTTTTATTTATCTGTTTTTTTATTTTTTATGCAACTTTTTTATTTTTTCTATCAACTTGAAATTTTGTTTCATTTCTGTTAAAATTTGTCTTCATTTCTTGCCTTTTCCATAGCAGACCGTGTATAATGTATATACGTATGGCCTGTCCTTTCTGACCAGCATGCCGAAACGGCATCTGTGCAGCAAGAGCAGGCCAAAAAAAGAAAGGGAAAGGATGTATACAATGAATTTTGATCCAGCTACCTCAACCCTTACTCTGGATCTTCTGGCCACAACCGGTTTTGGCTGTGTTATGGTTTATCTGGGTAAGGGCATTGTACGCCGTGTAAAGGTATTCCAGGACTGGAGCCTTCCGGCTCCGGTTATCGGCGGCCTGATTGTGGCCGTCATCCTCAGCATTTTAAAGAGCAACGGCATTTTCTCCGTGCAGTGGACCTCCACGCTCGGAAATCACCTGATGAATATCTTCTTTACCTGTGTCGGCTTCGGCTTCAGCCGGAAGCTGTTAGACCGCGGCAAAAAATTCTGTGCCGGAATTGCGCTGTCTGTCCTGCTTCTGGTACTTCTTCAGGGTATTCTCGGTATCATAGTCGCCTCCTCTCTGGGCATGCACCCGCTGATGGGCATCCAGATCGGAACAGGGGCTCTGGCAGGCGGTGTGGGAACCACCTCTGCCTTCGGACCGGTCTATGAGAGCATGGGAGCCGTCGGCGCAACCGAGATCGGTGTGTCTGCTGCCACTCTGGGCATGATCGCCGGAAGCCTCACCGGAGGACCTCTGGCTGTGCTTCTGATTAAAAAGCACAAGCTCACCTCCAACCCGGCAGAGACAGAGTTTGAGGACGACGGTGAGAAAACGCTTCCTCTCGATGCAAAGAATCTTCTGTCCTCTGTCTGCATGATGACTATCATCGCAGCCTGCGGCATCCCGATCTATCTCCTTCTGAGCCAGATCCCTCTGATTGAGATGCCATACTTTATCGGCTGTCTGTTTGCAGGGGCCATAGCCAGAAATATCCTGGAAGGGATTCACGTGGAAATCCGCCCTCAGGAGGTGGAAGCCATCGAGCATATTTCCCTGGACATTTTCCTGGCTATCACGATTATGACCATGGATCTGACAAAGATTGCCGGCTCCGCTGTTCCAATGCTGATCACACTCTTTGCCGTGACAGTGGCCACTCTTTTATTTACCTATTTCATCGGCTTTCGCATGTATAAGAGCGACTACAATGCAGCCTGCATGTGCGCCGGTCTGATTGGAATGGGCATGGGCTCCGGCTCCAACGCAGTTGCCAACGAGCGCGCTGTTATGGAAAAGTACGGCTACTCCCACATTGCCTGGGTTCTCTACCCGGCCTTCTCCGTACTCTGCGTGGACATTTTCAACCCTCTGTTTATGTCCTTCGCACCTGGAATCATGGGATTTGCCGGATAAAACAGCCGTCGCTGTAAAGAAGCAGCCCGCCGTACAGACTCCTGCAGGATTGTCTGTGCGGCGGGCTGCTTTTTGCCCTTTTTTATTTCATCTCTTTTGTGATCTCTTTTATGATTTTTTTAATCTCTGCATCTTCGCTTTCGTCTTATCAGCGGCTTTTCCCGTCTTTACATCACATCAGAGAAATGCGGCCTCAGCTTTCTGAAAATCCGAAGCCCCAGGAACATCAGCACAAGCGTCACTGCCCAGAAATAAAGCGTAAGCGTGGGCCTCTCAAAAAACCAGTTTCCCTGCAGCATACTGTCCCTGAACCCTGTGGAAATATAGTAAAACGGGTTCAGCTTAAAAATCGGCAGAAGCCACGGGTGGGCATCGGTAAACATGGATTCATGGTACATAATCGGCGTCAGCCACATGCCAAACTGCAGGCAGATTCCCACAATCTGAGCCATATCTTTAAAAAATACCTGGATAGAGCTCGTAATATAGGTAACTGCCAGGGCCAGCATGGACACTGCAAAGGAGTAGTACAGTACCTGAATCCAGGTCGCGATGGGGAAATAGCCTCCCACCAGGTAAAAGCCCACCATAATTGCCAGAAAGCAGGCGTGTACCATAAAGCAGGAAATCAGCTTGATAATCGGAAGCATTTCCACCTGAAACACTACCTTTTTCACCAGGTAGTGGTACTCCTGAAGGCAGTTTGTGCCGGAATTCAGGGCTTCGCTGAAGTAGAACCAGGGCACAATTCCCGGAACCATCCAGATGACATAGGAAGCCCCAGGCACAGGAGGCGGGCTCTTAAAGCCGTACTCGCCGAACAGGAAGGCGTAAATCAGAATGGTTACAAGGGGCTGGACAAACATCCAGACAACTCCAAAATAGGAGCCCACAAACCGCTTCTTGAAATCTGCCTTGGCCAGATCCCAGATCAGCTTTCTCTTCTCAATGATCCCTTTAAACAGGGAAGTATAGTAATTCATTCATTTCCTCCGGTCTTTGCTTTTTGTGGGGAATGGGATTTTTGTTCCGGCTTTAGAAGCGGAAGGTATCCTTAAAACCGCCCCACTTCTGATCCTTCTCGGAAATAATCAGCTTCATTCCCTCCTCGATAGGCCACTCTACGCCGATTTCAGGGTCATTCCAGGCCAGACCGCCCTCGTCTCCGGGGTGGTAGAAATCCGTACATTTATAGGCGAACTCTGCCTCGTCAGACAGAACCAGGAAACCGTGGGCGAAGCCCTCCGGAATGTAAAACTGCTTCTTATTCTCTGCAGAGAGAACCACTCCGAACCATTTTCCATAGGTTTCAGAGTCTGCCCTCAGATCCACAGCCACGTCGAACACGGTTCCGCGGATAGCGCGCACCAGCTTGCCCTGGGGATACTGCTTCTGGTAGTGAAGTCCCCGAAGCACGCCCTTCACAGACATGGACTGATTGTCCTGGACAAATACCATGTCAAGGCCGGCCTCTTTGAAGTCGTTCTGATTGTAGGTTTCCACAAAGTATCCTCTCTCATCCTTAAACACGGTCGGCTCAATCACGTAAAGCCCTTTGATATCACATGGCGTTACTTTAATTTTTCCCATTTTCTGCACTCCTTTTCTATTGAAATTCTCTCTAACACTCTTTTTATGCCGTCCGGCAGGCAGACCTGTCTCCTGCCGACTTACCTACTATACCACCAGAACCGGCACCTGACAAGAAAAAGTGGCTGTGCGCCATGGGTTTTCCAAAAACTGCAGGCTGATAACCGGTTACTCTTTATCTAAATACTTATCACTCCATTTGGCCAGCTCAAAGAAAACAGGAAGCAGCGCCCTCCCCTTTTCTGTAATGGAATACTCAACGCGGGGAGGTATCTCGTTGAACTGCTCTCTGTAAATGATTTCCAGTCTTTCCAAATCCCGCAGAGTGGATGTCAGCATTGTGTTCGTGATACGGAGTACCGCCTTTTTCAGTTCCCCAAACCGGCAGACCGGGGGCTTACAGAGAGCATAAATAATATGTGTCTGCCATACTATGTATGTTCAAACTGCGTCCTTATATGCGATTATTGTATTTTAGTATATTGATCATACTAATTCAAGTCAAGGGAAAATGCAGATGAAGGTTGCTGTCATTTACTATTCGAGACACCGCGAAAACACAAAGAAGCTGCTTGAAGCCATTTCCGGAGAATACGAGGTCACGCTGCTTGATGCGGTCCGTTTTTTCGGCAGTCTTGTAAGCCAGTAAAAACTGTCCGTTTCCGTCATGAAAAGCCGTCAGGGACAGCGTGCACGCTTCGCATCCCCGGCGGCTCTCTTTATGGGCTCCTCAGCCCTCTTCGTCCGTCTTTTCAGGACATTCCGTTTTTGGGGCCTGTCTGTCCCGCTGTTCCTTGTCCTCGATGGCTATTTTCTGAACCAGCTCTTTGAGCCTTGTCTCCATCTGAGACTGTTTGATGGACATGTGAAACAGCTTGACGATCAAAAGAAAGATCACAAACAGGAAGATAAAATTCGATGTGGAGTACGTCCCCGCAAGCTCCGACAGGACAGTCGGCACCACAGGGAATACGCTGAACAGGATCAGCATAAAGGAAAAACCGATCCAGAAGAGGGAATCCTCTATCTGCAGCTTTGACTGGCGTATTTTCCTCAAAATCAGAACCGTTGTGAGAATGGACACCACAATGAGAACGGCCCTAAGAAGCATGGTCATACCTCTTCCCCCTTCCTTTCACGTTTTCTGAAGCTCTGAATCAGCAGAATAGACGACAGAATTTTCGCCATATAAAATATGGATTTTACGGGTGTCAGATAGCTGACTCCTGAAAGCCGCTCATCCATGATAACCGGGATCTCCGCCACCTTCGCTCCCCCCTTGATCAGATAGGATACCGTATCCGGCTCAGGTCCGTAATTCAGGCCGCCTGCAAATTCTTTTATCATTCTGTGGTTGAACATACGCAGGCCGGAGGTAGGATCCTTGATTGTCACCCCTGTGGTCAGGCGAATCGCCCACTCAATCAGGCGGCTTCCTATCATCCGCATGGACAGAGGCTTTTTGGCTCCCACAAACCGGGAGCCGATGACAATGTCATACCCCTCCTCCATCTTTTCTATCATGGCCTCCAGATATTCCGGCCGGTGCTGGCCGTCCCCGTCCAGCTGCACCGCGTATCGGTACCCCTTTTTCGCCGCATATTTTAGCCCCGCCTGAAATCCCCCGGCAAGTCCCAGGTTTACCGGCAGATCCAGAAATTCATAGCCCCGCTCCCTGCATATCTCCCCCGTCCTGTCTTTGGAGCCGTCGTTGATTACAAGGTAATCGTACTGGGGAAAATCACGTATCAGGCGGTCCACCACACGCTCAATATTTTTTTCTTCATTGTAGGCTGGTATTACGATCAGTAAATCTGACATCATGTCCTCCATTGCTGCTCTTCCTGTATTTTGACTGCCGGCAGCGGCATCTTTTTCTTGTCCTCTTCATTCCGACATTTTAAACCGTCTTCAGTTCCAGTAATTTTTATTCATGGTCAGCCAGAGCACCAGGCTTCTGGGCAGCCTTTTATACTGTTTCCCAAGCAGGTATCCGGCATACTTGAAGCCGCTGTGAACAGCCAGCTTCGGTAGGAGCATCCACTTTCCCTGTCTGACGAGAAAGGCCGCGGTGCGCCTGACCAGCCGGATTCCCTCTCCCTCTGACCGGATCCCGGAAAAGACCTCCGGATGGTCGGCCTGGGAGACTGCCAGATCGAAATTCCGGTGGAACTGCTCCACTGCCGTGTAGTTGTGAGAGTGAAACACTCTTGCGTCCGCCGCATAGGCAATCCGATAGCCGTTTTCGACAGCCTTTGCCGCATAGATCATGTCCTCATTGAAGATCGTCTTTTTAATAAAGCCTCCGAGACTCCTGTATATGGCTGTATCGTAGGCCGCGCAGACGTTGGAGCAGAAGAAGGTTTTGATGCCAAGCTCCTTTAGATCCGCTGCCGACTTGATCCGGCTCTCTGCCGGATAGTTGAAGGCTCTCGTATATTTTTCCATCAGGGAGCAGTCCTCAAAGGGCAGCTGCCTGGCGTAGGCTGCCGCAATGTCCGGCCCGCTCTCGAGAGCTTTTATGAGATTTCCCACCAGCTTCCTGTCTGCCGGAACTGCGTCGTGGGTCATCAGAATACACACATCCGCGTCAGACAGGCGGATGCCCCGGTCCCTCGTCCCGCCGTGATCAAACTCCTCCCTGGACAGGTGATGCACCTCCATCTCTGTTTCCTGAGTCCCTTTTTTCTCAAAGATCTCCTCATATTCCGGCTTCCAGAACTGTTCCTCTGTATTCATGATGATGAGCCGGCGGATGGGATAATCCTGCTCCCGTATCCGTTTCAGAAGCTCCTTAAAACTCTTACCCGGCCGGTAAACAGGAATGATTAAATCCACTGACTTTTTCCGGCCCTCTGCCGGTTCGCAGACCGGCTGCCCGCTGCCTGCCCTATCTGCTGCCCCTGCTCTTCCTTCTGCTTCTGTTCTTTCTCCCGCTTCTGCTCTTTCTTCTGCTTTTTTCAGTTCCATATCTGTCTCTGCTTTCCTCCAGGCAATATTTTCCATATCTTCGTTCTAATCCTGTTTTCCGTAAGCGTCATACGCCTTTCTGTAGAAATGCATCAGAAGCCTCACTGCCGGCTCCGGCCACATCTTCCTGAACATGGCCGTCTCGTCCTCTTTTCTCCGGTTGTCCTCGATGCACTGCTTCGTGGTTGCCCCCGGATGCACCCTGTAGTAGATGAGCGGCCGTTCTGAGCAGACAAACCTGCCTTTTCGCCCCGCCAGCTCATAGAGATTGTCCCAGTCCAGGGCAAACTCAAAGGAGGATTCAAAGAGGCGGTTTCCAAGCTCCTCCTTATTGTAGGCGCAGGACGGACAGCAGATGGAATTTCCAAACAAAAGGGCAGCCCGCTTCACGCCGGTCCTGTCTGCCAGGAAACGCAGGCGCAGAGGGAGCCTGAGAAACTTTTTCACCAGCCACACCCGATTCACCGTCTGAGGCCTTGCCCGAAGGCTTCCATCCGGCTTAGGCTCCATCATAACAGCGGCGTAGTCGCTGCAGAATACTGTCATATCCGGGTATTTTCTGTACATAGCCAGAAGGGTTTCCGTGTAATTTTTCCTGTACCTGTCGTCCTGGTGGGCGATTGTCACGAACTTTCCGCCTGCCTTCTCATAGGCGAACAGCCAGTCCTCCCGAATGCCGCTTTTCCCCTCCCGCACATACAGGGGAATGCCGTATTTTTCAGCCAGACGGCTGATATAGGGGCTGGGCGTTGAGGTACAGCAGATGACCTCTGAGCTGCAGCTCTGGCGTTTTACTGAGGCCATGCACTCCTCCAGATAGGGCGAATCCTTATAGGCGCAGATGGCAAAGGTATGAAACCCCAGCTGTTCCTTTTTTTCTTCCATGGCTTCCTTCCTCTCCTTCCATCACTCTTCCCCCATGCTACAGACAGTGGGGGATCAGAACATCCGCTGCGTACACGGCATACAGAATCACTCCCGCCAGGCCCAGAAACGCCGGATAGTACACCTCATTTTTCAGGTGAACCGTCACGGCGGACGGGCTTGGCACCAGCCACAGCAGGAATAAAAACGGCAGATAATATCTTCCCTGCACGCCCTCTATATAGGTATTCCCCGGCGGCGTAAACGCAATATACATGGAAGTCCAGACAAGCACCGCGCAGGCGCCTGCCAGCACAAATATCCACAGTCTCTGCCATCCGGTCAGACGTTTTCCACAGGACGACCTGGTGTCCGTGAGGATAACTGCCGTACTCCCCGCATACAAAAGCCAGGGGAAGGAAATCGTCCCCAGATGCCCCAGCACGCCGAAGGCCCCCTCTCCCAGCACATAGGAGGGGAAATTCAGGAAAATATTTTCAAACAGAATCCTTGCGTAGGCGAAGGGCTGTCCCAGGACATAGGCCATCTGGCCTGCCTCGCTGGTGGCTCCGCCTCTCAGATCGCCGGTTTCGCTGGGCGAAATTAAAACAGGAAGCACAAAGGAGGCCATCAGGATGACAAACAGCGCCACAAAGCCGGCCCGCATCCACCGCATCTGTTTTCTGCTGCCGTATCTGGACGCCGGGATCAGAAGACCTGTCAGGATCAGCGGCGCGTAAACTGCCTTGATCCTGCAGCCCCAGAAGAAGGCAGCCAGAATAAGCACGTATTCCTTCACCGAGAGCCTTCCCTCCGGCTCCAGCACAGCCTTCAGGATGCAGGCGCAGGAGAGATAAAGGAAGGCTGTCACCGCAGGATCGTAGGAGTACACACCGGCCAGCATAAGCGGCGCCGGCATTAAGCCGATAAAAGCCATAATCCCCTTTCCCACGGGAGTTTTCCGGATGGCCAGGGCCATAACCAGGCAGTAGACAAAGAGATTGCCCAGGCGCCCCAGCTTAAATAAGAGGGAAAAGGGCAGATTCAGGATCTGGCAGGCCTTTAAGACAGCCGCCTGTCCCAGATAGCCGGTGAAGGTGGTCTTATTCAGATCCGCGCTCCAGAGCATGCTCCCGTTTCTGTAATCTCCTGTTTCATTCAGATAATGGTTTAACTCCCTCTGTTCCTCAAGCCCTCCCGGCTGGTTCAGAGGCCAGGTGTCAATCCCCGCTGAAAATTCCTGGAAAATCGTGGGCGACAGATGGACCGGACTCCTGTAGTTGGCAATCCAGAAGCTCTGCTCAAAGTGGATCTCCTCGTCGAACCCCACCTTGTCAGCGGGAAGAGACAGGGAGAACAGGGTTCCCCCCACAAGGGCCACAATAAGAAAGCCCATCTCTATATGGCGCCCAATCTGTCTTCTGGCCATGATAAGAAACAGAGCCGTTCCGCAGGCAGCCCAGAAGAAACACAGCCTGTAGGGATTTACAGCAGGCTTCGTCACTGCAGAAAATCCTGTGACAGCCAGGGGCATGGAGGAAAAGTCGATGTAGGAGAGTCCCGGCTCGAAGAGCCCCTCCCGGCTCACGGTCAAATCCACCGACTCTGTCTCCCTCCTGATATTCAGCCAGGTGGTCTTATTTGTCTTCGGGTTCCTGTCCTGGATTTTAATGGAATCCCTCTCTCTCACTTCCCCGTACTCATTTTCCACATGGGCCTCAGCCGTCAGATTCAGGAGGCCTTCATACTCATAGCTGCAGGCCAGCTTTCCGATAAATTCCCCCACCGGTATGTGGAGCCTCCCGACTTCTTCAGTCAGGACAAGAGCCTGGCTGCCGTTTTCAGCCGTTCTCAGCTCAAATCCCTCATACTCTGTCTGCGAGAGGGGAATCTCAAAATTCCCCTCCCCTTTGTTCTGAATGAGAGGAAGGTTGCAGAAAAGCTCAAACAGAATGCCGAGAGCAAACACGACAGCCACACAGGCAGCCGCCTTTATGAGCAGCCTTCTGTCTGCCTTCCAGCTCCCTGTCCCGGCTTTCTTTTTTTCCGGCCGTTTTTTTTCTGCCTGATTTTTTCCCAGCCGCTTTTTCTCCGGCTGCTGCTTATCCGGCTTTTGCCCTTCTGGCTTCTGGCTTCCTTTCTCCTGCTTATCTGGCTTCTGTCCTTCCGGCTTCGGCCTTTCTGGCTCCTGCTTATCCGGCTCCTGCCCCTCTAGCGGTTTCCTCCAAAACTGCATGGCTCTAACCTCTCAATTCCTCTGTGTTCCAGTATCCTCTCATAGTCCTCGATATAGTCCACCTCGGCCCAGAACTTTCCCTGGATGTCCTTTACATAGATCTCCCGCTCGTTTGCCATGCCGTAGAGGACATTTTCCCACCAGACCGAGTGTTCCTGGACTGCGATCATCTCATCCATCCTCTTAAGGAAAATGGGGATGAAGCGGCTGTCGAAGCGGCCGATCCCGATGTATTCTCCGGTTATGTCCCCGCCTGTCAGCTCTTTTCCGTATTTTTTCAGGACACCGTTTTCGTAGTAAAATTTATAGTCCGCCGTTTCCTTCCGGCTCTCATCCGCAAACATGACAGGGCTCAGCTTTTCCGATAGGATCTGGTCAAGGAGGCCATCCTCCATATAGACATCCCCGTTCATAATCATCAGATCCTCCCCGTCAGACGCGGCCTCCTCGAGAAAGGCCCTGGCAAACCAGGCAGAGGCAATGCTGTTTGTCACATCGTAGAAGGGATTGACAAAAAACTCCGCGCCGCTGCCTTCAAGCACCTCTCGTATCACCTGGGACTGATAGCCCAGCACGATGCCGATCCGGTCAATGCCGCGGCTTTTTAAAAGCTCTACCGTATACTGTATCAGGCACAGCCCGTTTCCAATGTCCACCGTACACTTCGGTTTCCCTGACAGGTAGCGGGAGATCCTGGTCCCCCGCCCTGCCGCAAGTATCAGAACTCTCACAGAAGCCCCCTGTTCTGCATATCTTTCAATGCCGCAATCAGTCTGTCGTTGTCCTCAAAGGTCAGATTTCCCATATGCCCCACACGGAAGATCCGGTCAGCCAGCTCACCGCCGTTGGGGCACACAAAGATCTCGTACTCATCCTTCAGAATCTCGAATATCCTGTGGGCCGAGACGGCAGTTCCGTCTGCAGCCCTTCCTGTGGGATGCAGAGGCGTTTCCCCGCTGGAGAGGGATTCTGAGACAATCTCAAAGGGCAGCTCTTTTATCTTCTCCCTGAAATCCTCTGCCTGAGCCCGTATCCGTTCCTGCTCTTTCGAGAGCCCCGCCCTGTCAATCTTTCGAAGCCTCAGATTCAGCTGCAGAAGGATGCTGACTGCCGGCGTGTAGGGTGTCTGTCCCCTCTCCCCGTCCTTCAGGTACTCTTTTAAGTCAAAATAGATGGATTTCACCTGATTGTTTCTGATGCGCTCTGCAGCCTTTCCATTCAGCACCAGGACAGAGAGCCCCGGAGGGAGAGCGAGCGCCTTCTGAGAGCCGGTGAGAACCAGATCGACTCCCCATTTTTCCATCTCAAAGTCGTCGGCCAGGAAGGAGCTGATGGCATCCACCACAAGAAACAGCCTGTTTCTTCTGCAGAACTCCCCGATCAGTTCCATGTCATAGTGAACGCCCGTGGAGGTTTCATGGACATTGACCAGAAAACCGGTAAAGCCCCTGTCCTCAAAGGGCAGGAGGTGCTCACGTTTCAGGGCCTTCCCCGCCTCAAGGCAGATCACCTCGTGAGGGATTCCCAGAACCTGGCAGATTTTTACAAACCTCGCCCCAAAGCTGCCTCCGTTTACGATGAGAACCCGGTCCTCCCCCGTAAACACATTTAAGACCGCAGCCTCCATGGCAGCCGTTCCGGAGCCTGTCAGAAAGACAGCCCTGGAATCCTCCCCTGCCTTCATAAACTTTTTCATCAGGGCCTCGTTTTCCTTCATAATACCGGAAAATTCCGGCGTCCTGAAATAGGGGATTTCCTCTGCGCCCAGAGCTCTTATGTCCTCCTCCATCTGAACCGGGCCCACTGCAAAATTAATCATTCTGGCCCCTCCTTTCCTTTTTCTTTTCTCCCAGGTAAAATACTGCCGAGGTGACGGCAAAGCAGCCCGCCAGTGTCACCATGAGAATCAGATAGGACATTGCCCCTCCCAGGATTCCCGCTGCGCGCACAAACGGGGTGGAAATGCTGACAGCCATTACCCCCACAACCGCATAGCCGATGAAAATAAAGGGCTGCTTCTGCATGATGATCAGGGAATAATAAAACAGGTTTACATAAGCATTTCCGGCGCCTCCCAGAATAATCAGGATCAGTGCCGTGCGGCAGTCCTTTAAGGCATAGCTGATTTTCGGGTACAGCATGCTGAGTACAGGGATTCCCAGAAACCATGCACAGCCGATGGCAAACACTGTAAGTCCCGCGATAATGGCCGCAAGCTGCCTGATCACTCCCATAAAGCTCCTGAAATCCCGCCCCTCCCAGGAGCCGGAGAGCTTTGTCAGATAGGGCCTGATGACAAAGCCTGCCACCAGATTGATAAAGCTGGTGGGCATGAAAATCGCTCCGAACACAGACATGTCACGGCTGGCCATATTGGCGTCCACTGCGTACTTGGAGGCGGAAAATACATAGAAATCGATGATAACCGACAAAAACAGAAGGATATTGTCCCTGAAAAGCCACCAGGTCTTATGTTTTCTCACCTTCCAGTCCACGCCGGAAATATGGCCGATGACCGAAAAGTCAAACAGCAGCACGCCGGCCGTCTGGGCGGCCACCGCCACGACGCAGGAGAATACCAGATCCTTCGTCGTCACCAGGCTTCCCATGAAGCAGAAAACAGAGAGAAGGGTGCGGAAGGTATTTGATTTTCCTGTCAGGTACAGCCGCCCGTCCCTCTGAAACTCTGCCTCGTAGGCGTCTGCAAATCCGTCGATCACCTTGTAGCAGACCATCAGAAATACGGTCATTGCCTTCTCACGGGTGTAGGTTCCCCCGTGGGCGGCCACATAGAGAAGTCCGAAGAGCAGCGCAGCGCCGCAGGTAATGAAGCGAAGGCGCAGATATTCTCCGAAGGTATACTTCTGTCTCGTGTCAGTGATATGGAACGGACGGATTCCAAAGTAGGCCACCATAAACATATGCTGTCCGAAGGTGGTAAAGGCGAAGGTGAAATCTCCTCCCTGATCCTCCCCCACCACCTGAATGACCGCGATGGTGAGCACCATGGACGCAAAGGCGTACAGGAAGCTCCCCAGCATGTTCCAGATCATATTTCTCTGTTCAATATTCTCATCAGAGCCGATGAGAAGGGTTCTCAGCAGTTTCATCTGTTCTCCTCAGAAAATTCAATCCGGTAGGGGTAATGGGTCTTTCTCTTTTCCACCGGCGGAAGCTCCATATAATCTCCGTACATGTTCCGGAGCATCTCGTCGATATTGGCGGGGAAGTTTAACATCCTGCCCTCAAATTCCAGCTTCTTTAAAGGGTAGCACTTCGTTCTGTCCACCACATTCCAGTAGGGACTGGTATCCGGCAGAAAGGCCATCCTTCTGGTATCCTGCTTCCTGTAGCGGCGGCAGGCCTTCTCACAGCGCCAGCGGATGCCGTCCGGCGAGATCCGAAGGAGCTTCATCCCCTGGTACGCCAGCCTGCACACAGCCCAGATAAGCTCCGCCTTCACGCCCTTCTGGGTGAGGGTCGGCCGTGGAATGCTTCTCAGGATCAGGAGCTTGCTGTAAAACCAGGCCTCCCAGGACTGAATCTGGTAGAGGAGAGGATTGTCCGACACATTGTCAAGCACATAGAGATCCAGAAAGATCCCGAAGGGGCAGTCCACATCCTTCATCACCTTTTCCACAAAGACTGTCCCCCTCTTTACCAGGCGGGTTGTCATGAGAGGATAGTTTGGGTAATTTTTCCCGTTTAAAACCAGGTACTTGTCCCCCATGGTCCTCTCCACAATTTTTATCAGCCGCTCAAAATCCTTCCTCGGCATGGCAATGTCAATGTCATCGTCCCAGGGAATGAAGCCCCTGTGGCGGATGGCGCCGATCCCTGTGCCGGCAATGCCGAAATATTCCAGGTGGTATCTGTCGCAGATTGCCGTAAAATCGTCCAGGATGGAGAGAATCTCCCCCTGAAGCCGCTTTAAGGTTTCCGGCTCGTAAAATTCCGGGTGTCCCATTTCGTATTCCTCCTGATTTTTTGTTCCTGTCATTCAGGCGGCCGCTTTCTGCGGCGCTTTTCTCTTCTATTCCCCGAATTCTTCCTTCGCCCGGTCAAGGGCAGAGCGGATCACCTTGTCCATGTCGTAATATTTGTACTCTGCCAGACGGCCGCCGAAGATCACGTTCTCCTCCTTTTCGGCAAGCGTTCTGTACCTTTCATAGAGGGCCTGGTTTTTCTCATCGTTGACCGGATAGTAGGGTTCCATTCCCGGTTTCCAGTCTGCCGGATATTCCCTGGTAATCACTGTCTTTTCCTGTGTCCCGAATTCAAAGTGCTTATGTTCAATGATCCTGGTAAACGGAGTTTCCCGATCTGTGTAGTTCACCACCGCCACGCCCTGAAAATTGTCTGTGTCCAGTGTCTCTGTCTCAAATTTCAGGCTTCTGTATTCCAGGTTTCCGTACCGGAAGCCGAAATAGCCGTCAATGGTCCCCGTGTATACCACACGTTCTGCCGCACCCCTGTACTCGTCTCTGCACTGCAGGTAGTCCACCCCTGTGCGGATCTCGCAGCCCTCAAACAGCTTTTCAATCAGGGCATTGTAGCCCTCCACCGGGATCCCCTGGAAGGTATCGTTGAAATAATTGTTGTCGTAGGTATAGCGCACCGGCAGGCGGCGGATGATAAAGCCGGGAAGCTCTCTGCAGTCCCGGCCCCACTGTTTTTCCGTATAGCCCTTGACCAGCTTCTCGTAAATATCCGTTCCCACCAGGCTGATGGCCTGCTCCTCCAGGTTTTTCGGCTCTCCCGCGATCACAGCTCTCTGTTCCTCTATGATTGCCCTGGCCTGGGCCGGAGTGGAGATATTCCACATTTTGCTGAAGGTGTTCATATTAAAGGGCATGTTGTACATCTCACCCTTGTAGTTTGCCACCGGGCTGTTGGTATAGCGGTTGAATTCTGTAAACTGGTTGACAAACTCCCATACCTCCCGGTCTGAGGTGTGGAAAATATGGGCGCCGTATTTGTGAACCCGGATTCCCTCCATCTCTTCACAGTAAATATTTCCGCCGATATGATTCCTCTTTTCAAGCACCAGGCAGCTCTTGTTGTGCCGTCTTGCCATACAGGCGAACACTGCGCTGAAAAGTCCGCTTCCTACCAGCAGATAATCGTATTTCTTCCCTGTCATTGTCTGTGACTCCTTTTCTCAGTTCTGCCCGTATCTTTTGCCCCCATCCTCCGGGGCTTTGGCAGGGCCAGCCAACATCCATTCTATTACACGATTTCTTTATTTTACTATAGTTGAGGGGGAAAGTAAAGGCGGCAGTGATTCCTGTTTCACGGCCTTTTGGTTTCTCATCTCCAAAAATACAGGTTCCAGGCAGAAAAAGACCAGGCCGCCCCAAAAAGGGCGGCCTGGTCTTTTTCTGCCTGTTAAACATCTATCATCTTTATAAGCAGTCCTGTTCATCAATAGAACAGCCTGTTCACCGCGCTGAAAATGCCGCGGATGGAGGATCGTGTAATGTTGGAGCTGATGCCGACGCCGTAGGTGGTCTCCCCTGTCTTTACATTCAGCAGGTGGATGTAGGAAGCTGCCTGTGCGCCGGAACCGGAGCGCAGTGCGTGCTCCGAGTAGTCGAGAACGCGGATCTCGATGCCCAGCGCGTCCTCCAGTCCTCTCTGGATCGCGTCGATAGGACCGTTTCCGACTCCCTCAAACTGCTTCTCCTGGCCGTGATCGGTATAGATCACATTTGCCACTGTAGCAAACTCGCCCTCGTCCAGCTCCCTGTCTGTGATCTGGCATTTTCTGAAATGGATCGGCTCCTTGCGGTCCATATAATTTTTCTTGAACTCGTCGAAGATTTCCTCCGGGGCGACCTCTCCCTGCCTCTCCGCAATCTCCTGGATAATGTCCGCGAACTCCTTGTGCATTCCCTTAGGCAGCTTGAAGCCATAGAAAGTATCCATCACAAAGGCTACGCCGCCCTTGCCGGACTGGCTGTTGATGCGGACAACCGGCTCGTACTCACGGCCGATGTCGCTGGGATCGATGGGAAGGTAGGGAACCTCCCAGATACCGTCCGTCCGCTTGGAGAGCGCCTGCATTCCCTTGCTGATCGCATCCTGGTGAGAGCCGGAAAATGCGGTGAATACCAGCTTTCCCGCGTATGGATGGCGGGGATCCACGGGCATCTTCGTACAGCGCTCACAGACTTCCACAATCTCCTTGATGTTCTCAATCTCCAGCCCGGGATTGATTCCCTGGGAGAACATATTGTAGGCGATATTTAAAATATCCACATTTCCGGTGCGCTCGCCGTTTCCAAGAAGGGTTCCCTCCACCCGCTCAGCGCCGGCAAGCAGTGCAAGCTCTGTGGCTGCAATTCCCGTTCCCCTGTCATTGTGAGGGTGAACGCTCAGGATAATGGTGTCCCGGTTCTTGAAATGCCTGTTCATCCACTCGATCTGATCCGCATACACGTTCGGTGTGGTCATCTCCACAGTAGCCGGAAGATTAATAATCATCTTGTGCTCCGGTGTGGGCTTCCACTCCTCCTGGACAGCTGTGCAGATGTCCAGAGCAAAATCAAGCTCCGTGCCCGTAAAGCTCTCCGGCGAGTACTCCAGGATAACCTCCCCGTCGTGATCAGCCATATACTTCTTTACCAGCTTTGTCCCCTCGACGGCGATCTCCTTAATCTCCTCCCTGTCCTTGTGGAATACCACCTCTCTCTGAAGAGTGGAGGTAGAATTATAAATGTGGACAATGGCCTTCTTTACGCCACGGATGGACTCAAAGGTTCTCCGGATCAGATGCTCTCTGCACTGAGTAAGCACCTGAATGGTCACATCGTCCGGGATCAGCTTTCTCTCCACAAGCTGCCTTAAAAAGTCATACTCAATCTGGGATGCGGCCGGGAAGCCGATCTCAATCTCCTTAAATCCGAGACGAAGGAGGAGGTTAAACATCTCTATCTTCTCCTCCACCACCATGGGCTCCACCAGCGCCTGGTTTCCGTCCCTCAGATCCACGCTGCACCAGACAGGCGCTTTCTCAATCTCCTTATTCGGCCACTGGCGCTCCGGGTAATCAACAACAGGAACTCTCTTATATTTTTTATAGTTCAGCATCTTCTTTTCCTCCAATTCTCAAGCTTTTTTCTGACGGTCCCTCTGCCTAACTCAAGCCCTGGAGTCGGTAAATCACGCCGTATTTCTTGACTATGAAAATCGTTACTCTCTCAGGTCTAACCCCATATACATCATTTCCTTTCACTGTCCGGCCTCTTTTGGCGGCGCGGTGTGCGCCGGGGCACACATCTCATTTTTCGTTCAGTTAAGTATAGATTATATCATGCTTCTCCACCGGGCTGCAAGGCTTAAGCCCTATCTCTGGAATACCAATTTCACATAGCTTTCATAATCTGAAGTTATGAAAACCCCAGAAAGTATGCCTGTGGGTGTTTTAACTGCAGAGAAGCCGCAGGTTCACAGGCCCCTGCGGCTTCTCCTCTCTTAAATGCTTCATTTGTGCTTCATTTTTTTGCCTGGTCCATGTCCGGATATTGCTCACCCGTTTTCCCTACTTGCAGCTCTCGGAAAGCTCCTGGTGCTTCTCGAGAAGCTCGATCGTCAGAGGCTCCGGGAAGGTCTTTGGATATTTGGAGCTGTTCTCAGAGCTGGTTGTCTCACCTTCATAGACGGCGTTCGGATAGTATTTCTGAAGCTCTGAGCGTCCCTTTGTGATAATGCACTCTGCCATCTCCTGGGCTAAGGGATTTGTCTTGTCTCCCTTGTCCACCACAGCCACTGACTCTGTCAGAGAGAAATTGCCCTCTGTGGGATCCACATAGTCGATGGGAAGGCCCTCTGCCTTATCTGCCACAGCCTGCTGGCGAAGTCCAAAGCCGACTGCCACCTCTCCTGCCCTGACCTTTTTAAGGGGAGCAGAGCCGGAGGTCTCGATGTGCGGGCCTGCATTCTCATAAATTCCTGTGAGAACCTCCTTGGCGCCATCCTCGCCATAAGCATCCACCAGGCCCTGGATCAGCAGCCAGGCAGTGGAGGAGCTCTTGATGTCTGTCACAGAAATCAGATCCTTGTACTCCGGCTTTGTCAGATCCTTCAGGCTCTCCGGCATATCCAGATTCTTTTCTGCCATCAGCTCTGTATTTACAATAATCGTTCCCTCCTGAGAGGTGATCGGAGCACAGTAATCTCTCTTCTCATCTGCATTTAACAGCTCATAGTCAAAGTTCAGCTTCTGGAACATATTCTGCTGCTCCTGAGCGCTGTCAAGATAGAAGGTGCTGAGTGTGAGCAGATCCGCTTCAATATCTGTCCCCTCTGCCATAACCTTGCCGCCAAGCTCGGAGGTTCCGAAGGTCTGGAACAGATATTTTCCCTCATATCCATTGGCGTCCAGCGTCTTTTTCATGGCCTCCACGGCCTCATCGTCAGCGTTGGAGTAGATGACAACCTCCTCTTCCTTGCCGGAACCGGAACAGCCTGTAAGAGCTGTACAGGCGAGGGCTGCTGCTGCAAACATCAGTGCGAGTGTTTTCTTTTTCATGCTTCGTTTCTCCTCTTGTTATTAAATTTCGATTGTCTTTCAATCGAGCTGTTGATTTATAAATTTTTAAATTAAAAATTATTTAAGTTATTATAATAGTTTCGTTATTTTTCATTATTCCCTTTTTTCTTGTCCTGCTTCAGGCCCGGGCCTGCTGTCTGCCAATTTTTCCGCTGCGCATCAGAACTGCCAGAATCCCTTTTACCGCCAGGTTGGTTGCCAGAATCAGCAGTGACAGCACAAATACCTCGTTGAACTTGGTATAATACTGAAGTTCCTTCATCTTGGTCGTGATAACCATAGTGCGGGCTCCTGCAATGAAAATTACGGCGCTGACTGTCACCATGGCGTTTACAAAGTAGTAGCCGAACACCTCAAGAAGGGTGGAAACCATATTGGGTGTGATAATTCTTACAATCGTTTTGATCCAGCTGTCCCCCATCAGGGCTGCTGTGGCCTCCCAGGAGCTGTTGAGCTTTGAGAGGGAATTTTTCATCATCAGGTAGGGAGTGGAGAAAAAATGTACCACATTGCAGATGATGATTAAGAGGAAGGTATTCTGGAGAGGCGTTCCTGAGAAGATGAACATGAACGCAATACCGATGACCATTCCTGGAATCGTGTTTGTCACCAGAGCAATGCTGTCAATCACTGCCTTGAGCCTTCCCTTAAGCCCGCTTCTGGCTGTGGCCAGGGCTGCCCCGTAGGTGATAAGCAGTCCTGCAGCGGCTGTGCAGACTGCCACAAACAGAGAGTTCTGATAGACGCCGAACAGACTGCTGTCAGTCAGTGTATCTATGACATGCTCCATGGTAAAGCTTGTCTGATAAGGCCACTCTCTCACCAGAGGAACCACAAAGATCACGGCGAACACCGAGATCAGCATCAGCAGAATCATTGCAGAGCCCGCCATGAAAATTCCGTCCCTGACTCTGTTTTTCCTCAAATCTACTGCTGAAATCTTTGTGTAGCGGATGTTGTAGCGCTCCAGATAGTGGAGCAGCGCAATGCTGATGACAGACGGTATCAGCATCATCATGGCTACCACAGCGCCCCTGTTAAAATTGGGCACGCTTCCCAGCATTTCATTGTAGAGAACTGTTGCCACCACATCGTACTCACCGCCCACAGATGCCGGAATTCCGTAATCCGTAAAGCAGAGGAAAAAGCACTGTACCATGGAAGCTGCCAGGGTTCCCAAAAGCGGTCTCACCACGGTCTGAAGGAAATTTTTAAAAGGGCTGTCCCCCATGATCCTGGACACGACAGAGAATTTTTTGTCAATGTACCCCATGGTATTGAGAATGAGCAGGAAGGACACCGGAAGCGTATAAATCACGTATCCGAACAGAAGTCCTCCAAAGCCGTAAATCTCAAAAAACTGTCTTCCGAACAGCTTTGTCAGAAGTCCCTGCTTTCCGAAAGAATAGATGATGGCAAAGCCGTAGGTCAGCGTCGGGAGCAGCATGGGCAGAACAGCCACCAGCCGAATCAGACTCTTAAATTTTCCCGGCACTCTTGTATACTGAATTGTGTATGCAAGGAAAAAGGCGAGGGCTGTGGCGATCAGGGCGCTGGATACAGAAACCTTGACGCTGTTTGCCAGAGCCGTGGCAAAGCCCCTCTCTGTCAGCACCTGCGCGTAATTTCTGACACTCAGGCCGGCCTCCGCCATAAAGGATTCCATCAGAAGGCGGATGACGGGAACTGCGAGAAATACTGCAAAAATTGCCACTACTGCCGCGTAAATTCCTTTTATCTCGTATTCTTTTCTTCCAGTCATGATGCTACACCGCCTGTTCCCTGAGCTTTACATCCGCTGAAAGGCTTACTGCCTCGCGGTTCTGTGTATCAACCGTCTTGTTAAAAAGGCGGAAGATATTTTTCCTCTTGATCTCCAGCTGATTTAAAATAAATTCCTCTACGAAGCGGTTGCCCGGATGGAACACAATCTCCTCCGGCGTTCCATACTGCGAAATCTCTCCCTGATTGACAATCAGCACCTTGTCTGAAAGGGTGAGGGCCTCCTCCGGGTCATGGGTGACGATAATCGTCGTTAAATGGTAATCTCTGGCGATCTGGCGGATTTTCTCTTTGATAGACTCCTTGATCACTCCGTCCAGGGCGCTGAGAGGCTCATCGAGAAGCAGGATCTTCGGCTTCATAACCATGGTTCTGGCAAGAGCCGCCCTCTGCTTCTGTCCGCCGGAAAGCTGTTCAATCTTCTTTGTGAGATGCTCTCTCAGGCCTAAGAGGTCAATCAGCTCCTCCACCTCCTGCCTGGTGGAGATACCGGGCCTGTTTTTCAGGCCGTATGTAATATTTTTATATACATTTAAGTTTGGAAACAGGGCGTAATCCTGGAATACAATGTTGAACCCTCTTTTTTCCATAGGCACCCCTGCCATCTCCTGTCCGTTGAATAAAATCTGTCCCTCATCCGGATCCGTAAGCCCCAGAATCAGGTTTAAAAGTGTTGTCTTGCCGCAGCCGGACGGCCCCAGAATAGAAACGATCTCTCCATCCTCGATTTCTAGGTTAATATCGTGAAGAATCGTGACTCCGTCATAAGATTTTTTTATGTTTTTCAGTATAAGCATTGTGATTCCCCTTTTCCTCTTGACAGCAAATGCCGCTGCTTTACTTTTGTTCTCTCCCTGCCCGGCCGCAGGTTTCTCCTTCCGCCCGGACAGCCTGTGAACTTTTCAGATGCTTTTTTATTATAGCTTCATGGCAGGGCAGCTTCTATCAAGGTTATGAAAAGTTTTGTAAAATAAAAACAAAGAAAAGGGAGAATCTGTAAAGTTTTTAAGAGCATGGAAAAAAACAGAAAAAGCTGCCGGGAAAGCTTAAGGAGAGCTTTCCCGGCAGCTCTAAGATCCGGCATCTGATTTTTTATGCCGGCTGGCATATTTATTCTTCTGAAAGTTTATATTGGTCAATAATCTCTCTCATATGGTCTGCATCGTCCACCAGAATGACCTCACCGTCTATCATCAGGCAGGGGATTCCGGCTCTGTGTGACGTTTCTCTGGCCTCCCGATGGGCCTCTGAGGTATCTCTCACCTTTAAAAAGGTCTTGAGCTTCCCCACGCTCTCGCAGACATCCACATAGAGATACTTGATATTGTTTTCGGAAAGAACCTCTTTCACCGGCGGGCAGCCGCTTCAGGAGGAGGTTCCGAATAAGATTACTTTTTTCATCTGCTTTCTCCTGTCTTTGATTTTCCTGAGGGCAAAACCCCTCTTTTACTCCACATGGAGCGCCGAAGCCGTAAGCTTCCCGTCCTGCAGATCAATCTGAATCACGTCCCCGGCCCTCACGCCGTCAGCGAGGATCAGCCTTGCCGCAAGAGTCTCCACATGCTTCTGCAGATACCTCTTAAGAGGCCTTGCGCCGTACACCGGATCGTAGCCGTTCTCCACGATAAACTGCCTTGCACTGTCTGTCAGGGAGATGGAAAGCTCCCGGTCTGCAAGCCTCTTGTTCACATCCTCCACCAGAAGCTCGATGATGCCTCCGATATTGTCCTTTGTCAGAGGCTTAAACATGATAATCTCATCCAGCCTGTTTAAGAACTCCGGCCTGAAGTGGGCCCGCAGGTCATTCATGGCCATATTGTCGGCGGCCTCTGTGATATTTCCATTCTCGTCAATTCCCTCCAGCAGGTACTGAGAGCCGATATTGGATGTCATAATCAGGATCGTGTTCTTAAAGTCGACGGTCTTTCCCGTGGAATCCGTGATCCTGCCGTCATCCAGAACCTGTAAAAGTACATTGAATACATCCGGATGGGCCTTCTCCACCTCGTCAAACAGCACTACCGAGTAGGGCTTTCTTCTGACTGCCTCTGTCAGCTGTCCGCCCTCGTCGTAGCCCACATATCCTGGCGGTGCTCCGATGAGCCTTGATACAGAGTGCTTCTCCATGTATTCACTCATATCGATACGCACCATATTGTTCTCATCGTCGAACAGGCTCTCTGCAAGGGCCTTTGCAAGCTCCGTCTTTCCGACTCCGGTAGGGCCTAAGAACAGGAAGGAGCCAATGGGCTTTGTGGGATCCTTGATTCCTGCCTTGGAGCGGATGATGGCCTCTGTCACCTTGGTGACAGCCTCGTCCTGGCCGATTACCCTCTTGTGGAGGATATCGTCCATATGAAGGGTCTTGCTCCTCTCGCTCTCTGTCAGCTTTGCCACAGGGATTCCTGTCCACTTGGAGATAATCCTCGCAATCTCCTCCTCTGTCACACTCTCATGGACAAGGCTCAGATCCGCATTTTTAACCTTTTCCTCCTCCTCGGCAAGCTGCTTTTTAAGCTCCGGCAGTTTTCCGTACTGAAGCTCTGCCGCTCTGTTTAAATCATATTTCTGCTGGGCAGTCTGGATTTCACTGTTCAGATGTTCAATCTCCTCCCTCAGCTTGGAGAGCCGGTCTACGGAAGCCTTTTCATTCTCCCACTGGGCCTTCTGGGCTGCAAACTCATCCCGAAGCTCAGCCAGCTCCTTCTGCAGATCCTCCAGACGATCCTGGCTCAGCCGGTCTGTCTCCTTTTTCAGAGCTGCCTCCTCGATCTCGAGCTGCATGATACGCCTGGATTTTTCGTCCAGCTCCGTGGGCAGGGAGTCAAGCTCTGTCTTGATCATGGCGCAGGCCTCGTCAACCAGGTCAATGGCCTTATCCGGCAGGAACCGATCCGAGATATAGCGATCAGACAGCACAGCCGCAGATACCAGAGCCGAGTCCGTAATCTTGACTCCGTGGTAAACCTCGTAGCGATCCTTCAGTCCTCTCAGAATGGAGATCGTGTCCTCCACTGTGGGCTCATCCACATGGACCGGCTGGAACCGTCTCTCAAGAGCCGGGTCCTTCTCAATGTACTTCCTGTACTCGTCAAGGGTGGTGGCTCCGATACAGTGGAGCTCTCCTCTTGCAAGCATAGGCTTTAACATATTTCCCGCATCCATGGAGCCCTCTGTCTTTCCGGCTCCCACAATGGTGTGAAGCTCGTCGATGAAGAGGATAATCTGTCCCTCGCTCTTTTTGACCTCCTCGAGGACAGCCTTCAGCCTCTCCTCAAACTCGCCTCTGTACTTGGCTCCGGCCACAAGGGCGCCCATATCCAGGGCAAACAGCTTCTTGTCCTTCAGTCCCTCCGGCACGTCGCCGCGGACGATCCTCTGGGCCAGTCCCTCCACCACGGCCGTCTTTCCGACGCCGGGCTCACCGATCAGCACCGGGTTGTTCTTCGTCTTTCTCGACAGGATGCGAACCACATTCCGGATCTCACTGTCCCGGCCGATAACCGGGTCTAACTTCTGATCCCTTGCACGCTCTACCAGATCATACCCGTATTTTGTCAGCGTATCGTAGGTAGCCTCCGGGTTGTCGCTCACCACCCTCTGGTTTCCCCTGACAGTGGAAAGTGCCTGGAGGAAGCTCTCCCTGGTAATATTGTAAAGCCGGAAGAGTTCCTTCACAGCTCTGTTTGGCTGCTTCAGCATGGAGAGAAACAGGTGCTCTACAGAAACGTACTCATCTCCCATGGCCTTGGCCTCATCCTCTGCATTTACCAGCACCTTGTTGGCATCCTGGCTGAAATACACCTGTCCGCCGGACACCTTCGGCAGCTTCTCGATGGCAAGCTGCACCTCGTTTAAAAACTGGTTCTCCTGGATCCCCATCTTGGTGATCAGCTTTAAAATCAGACTGTCGTCAATGGTGAGCAGGCTGTATAAAAGATGCTCCTGATCAATCTGCTGGTTCCCGTACTCATAGGCCAGCTTCTCCGTTCTCTGAACCGCTTCCAGCGATTTCTGCGTAAATTTATTAATGTTCATAAATCGTTGTCCTCCTTCCGAACAATGATTAAGTGATGCCTTTTTGTTCTAGTCGTAATATAACACGTATTGTTAGCACTGTCAAGGGTCGAGTGCTAATTTTTTTATTTTTTGCCCTCCACTGATCTTTCACGTTCCGGAATCAAATAATCATTGGGAATTTAAAAAATAAGCGTGTGCAGAATTTTTGACCTGATGAAAATAAATGACAAATAGACAAGATAGATAAGATACCTGCAGCTTCTAAGCGAAGTCTTCAGAAGGACAAAGAAAAAGGGACGCACACCTGTATTCTGCTGGCTTTATGCTCACTGTTCATTCCTTACACGGAGCTTTTTATCATCTCCCTCAGCTCCTGCATTCTCAGATCCGTGCGGGCTATGGTATCCGCGCACTCTTTCAGTCCCTCAGAGATTTTCTGACCTTCCTCAAGCCCCTTCTTGTAGCGGATCTGATGCTCCAGACTTGCCCAGAAATCCATGGCAACCGTCCGGATCTGGATTTCCACCCTCATATTTTCTTTTCCCTTTGAGAGGAAAATGGGTATTTCAACAATCAGATGAAGGCTTCTGTAGCCATTGTCCTTCGGCTTCTCTATATAGTCCTTTTTCTCGATAAGAAGTACGTCCTCCTGGCTCAGCAGCATATCCGCCACATCGTAAATGTCGCTGATAAAGGGACAGATAACCCTGATTCCTGCCACGTCGTTCAGATTCTTCTGAATGGATTCCACCGCTACAGGCAGTCCTCTGGCCTTTAGCTTTTTGGCAATGCTGTAAGGCCTTTTTATCCGGGACTGAATGCCCTCGATGGGATTTCTCTCCGCGAAAGACGACAGTTCGTCGTTTAATACCTCCAGCTTGGTCGTCACCTCCCTGACGGCCGCCCTGTATTTAATCATAAGACTTTCAAACTGATCCAGCAGTTCCAGCTTTTCCACGGATGTAGCCTCTTTGTCGTCTCCGCCGAAGAAATCCTTCAGGGCCTCTGCCCTGTCTGCCAGCTTTGCCTCATATGATATTTCCATATTTTTCTGTACCATCCTTTTTGTTGCGTCAGTTCTTCTTAAAGAATTCATAACTGGCGGAGCTTATTCTCCCTCAATCTGCCTGAGAGCCTTCTTAAACTCAAAGCTGAACAGCACAGCCGTAAAGGTTACTGCCAGAAAATCTGCCACCGGCTCGGCCATGTAAACGGCGCGGCTCTGATCTGCCTGGAAAATCATCGGCATAATGTAGATCAGGGGAATCAGGAGTATAAACTTTCTCATGACAGCCACAATAATGGAATCCTTGGCCTTTCCCAGAGAGGTGAAGGTCATCTGGCAGGCTACCTGAATTCCAAACAGGAACAGACAGGTCATATAAATCCGAAGCGCTGTGCCTGTAAATTCCAGAAGCTCTGCGTCCGTTGTGAACATAGCCGCAAAGGCCCTCGGAAACAGCATTACGAGAATCCACAGCGCGGTGGAATAGACGAGACTGCTCTTTAAAAGGAGCTTAAAGGCATCCTTCACCCGTTTTCCATTGCCGGCTCCGTAGTTATAGCTGATAATAGGCTGTGCGCCCTGACCCAGCCCCTGAAGCGGCAGCATGGCAAACTGCATAACGCTCGTAAGAATGGTCATAGCTCCAACTGCAATATCTCCGCCGTATTTTAAGAGGGAGGAGTTAAAGCAGATGGAGATAATGCTCTCGCTGGACTGCATAATGAAACTGGACAGTCCCAGAGCCAGGCTGGGAAGGATGATTTTCTTCTCCAGGCGCATATACTTCCTTCTGATTTTGAGATGGGTCTTCTTTCCCATCAGGAAGGCCAGCACCCATATGCAGGACAGAGCCTGGGAGAGAACCGTCGCCAGAGCCGCACCCCGCACTCCCATTCCAAACGTAAAAATAAAGATCGGATCCAGGATAATATTGGTAACCGCGCCTATCAGCACTGAGAGCATACCCGTCCTTGCAAAGCCCTGGGCCGTGATAAAGGAGTTCATTCCCAGGGTCATCTGGACGAAAATCGTTCCAAGCGCATAGATGTTCATGTAGCTGACGCCATACTCCACCGTATTTTCACTGGCTCCGAATGCCAGCAGGAAATCCCGGTTCCAGAGAAGCAGCGCTGCCGTCAGAACTACGGAAATAATAATCTGTGTGCAGAAGCAGTTCCCAAGGGTCTTCTCTGCTGACACCTTGTCTCCCTTTCCCATAAAAATGGAAGTCCTGGGAGCTCCTCCAAATCCTACAAAGGCCGCAAAGGCCGACACGATCATAATCAGAGGCATGCACACGCCTACACCCGTAAGCGCCATGGCCCCCTCTCCCGGAATATGGCCGATGTAAATCCTGTCTACAATATTATAGAGCATATTAATAATCTGTGCAGCCACAGTGGGCAGCGCCAGCTTTAAAAGAAGCCTGCCAATAGGCTCTTTCCCAAGAAAATCTCTGTCGTCCTTCATTGCTGTTCCCTCCTCTTCTCCGCTTTGCTGATATTGCTGCCAATCTGCTCGTTGACTCTGTGGAAGGTTTCAATATCCTCCTCTGACAGTCCCCTGAAAATCTCTCTGTGAAATGCTTCCCTGATCTCGTCCAGCTCCCTGACGATATCCCCTGCCTTTTCTGTCAGAGACAGGTGGATTCGTCTTCTGTCCTTCCTGTCCTGGGTTCTGGAGATAAATCCTCTCTGGGCCAGGGATTCCACTGCCTGAGAGACATTGCTCTTCTGGAGCATCCTCAGCTCCACAATATCAGCCGCCGTATCCTTCCCCGGATTATTATTCAGAAAGCTGATTACCGTTGCCTCCATCAGATTCATCTGATACTTTCCGCAAATCTCCTTAAGCATACTCTCATGGAGCCTGATAATCCTCCTGATATTTATCAGAAATTCCGTGCTGTGACTCAATTCTGCGCCTCCCGTCTGTATAGTTATTAAAAATAACCGTTTCAACAGGAACTATTATACTGCTGATTTCCAATCTGTCAAGCACGGAATATCACCATCTGCAGATTCAGGCGGCACAGCCAAGTCTTACCGCAGCCTCTCTGTCAGGACAGCTCTACCTTTTTCGCGGCAATCTTTTCCGCAAAAGCCTCATCATGCTCCACCAGCACCATGGCAGCTTTGCTCTCAGAGAGCAGCTGTTCCAGCTGCATCCTCGTAAACACATCGATGAAATTCAAAGGTTCATCCCACACATAGAGATGGGCACTGGTACAAAGGCCCGCAGCCAGAAGCACCTTCTTTTTCTGCCCCTCGCTGTAGGTTTCCATAGGCTTTGAAAACAGTTCCCTGGAAAATCCCAGCTTTCGAAGGACCGCCAGAAACAGCGTTCTGTCAAGCCCCCTCTGCTCCTGAAAATCTGACAGAAGGCCCCAAAGGCCGGAGGCGTCCTGGGGGACATAAGAGAGCACAAGACCAGGCGCCGTTCTGACAGTTCCGGCCAGCAGACAGGGCTGAGCCGGCTGCTGCCTCTGCTTCGCCCCCTTCATCGGTTCCCCGTCATCTGCCGCGGGCTTCTCCCCGCCGGCTTCACCTCCTCTGCCATCGTACCCGCAGGCCTGAAGAATCGCTTTTAAGACAGTTGACTTCCCGCTGCCGTTTTTTCCCGTCAGGATGACCCGCTCTCCCTGCCGGACAGAGAAATTCAGCTCTCCAAAGATAGCTTCTTTCGTATTCTGCGGATCATATCCCAGCTTCACGTGTTCAAAGGAGACAAGCTCCTCCCGGAAGTGGGAAAGGGGCATCAGCTTTAAGAGCTCTGCCTCCTCCCTGTCCTCCAAAAGCCCCTCCTTCTCCTGAATGGCCTTCTCTCTTCTCTGCTCCATACTTTTTCTTCTCTGCTGCATTTTTCTGGATTTTTCTCCCAGATAGCTTCTGCTTCCGATAAATTTTCCATTTACATAAGATCCGGTTCCGATTTTCAGATTTTCTGAATGATCGGCCCAGGAAGATGCCCTGGCCGCCGACTCTTTCAGTCTTCCGATTTCCTTTTTCAGCTTTTCATTTTTCTGCAGCTCGAAGGCCTCTCTTTTCTCCCTGTTTTCCCACCAGGAAGAAAAATTTCCCTGAACCACCTCAATATTTTTCCGGTTCAGCGCCAGCACATGATCAATACAGCCGTCCAGAAAACGTCTGTCGTGGGACACCAGAATAAAGCCCTTTTTCCGGCTCAGATACTGGCTCACCTGCTTTCTCCCCTCTGAATCCAGATGGTTTGTGGGCTCGTCAATCAGCAGAAAGCGGTTTTCGCTGCTGAACAGGAGCGCCAGAAGCACCTTCGTCTGCTCTCCCTTGCTGAGAGTCCGAAAGGGCCTGAAAAGCACCTCCTCCTTTACGGAAAGAAGGTTCATCTCCCGGCACAGCTTCCAGAACTCATAGTCCGGCTTCACCTCCTCCACCACGTCTATGGTATTTTTTTCCATGTCCTTGACTGGATACGGAAAGTATTCAAAGGCTTCCGGGGACGCTATCGTTCCCCGGTACTCATACTGGCCCATCAGAAGCTTCAGAAAGGTAGTCTTTCCCCTTCCGTTCCTTCCTATGAATCCCAGCTTCCAGTCTGTGTCTATGGTAAAGGATACATTCGCAAAAATATCCTCCCCGCTTCCGTCGTAATAAAATGTAAGGTTCTTTACCTGAATCTGTGACATATCCATTCCCTCCTTCTGTCTCCCGTGCAGGAGGCCGGTCCCGCTGCCGGACAGCTGTCAGCACAGTCTGGCCGGATTTTCCTTTCTGCCGCAGTGCGATCCCCGCGGAGCGTTTTCATATAACAGGGAACGAGGTTTCCTGTTACATGAAAAAATGGGATGCAGGAAAATCCTGCATCCCATTCACCAGTGATATAGAGGTCTGTGTCCGCCGTCAGGGTATATTCTCAGGCTGCCCGGCTTTGCATCTGCACGCTCAGGCCCTCAGCTTTCCCCCATCTCTCCGGCTCTAGCCCCGTCTGCAATCTCAAAACAGACACCGAAGGCGGCGGTTTCCAAGTTTATCTCAATGAAAAGAATCACGTATTCCTGCATCACACGAACAGCGGGCTGTCTGCCCTGCTCTCCATGCACTTCATTCAGTTGAATTATCTGCAGAAATACAGCTTCATCCTTTCATCTCCAATCTGTCCTTCATGAACGGTGCAGAGTCTTCTGTCTGCATCCGTACCGGATCACTATATCAGCATTGGGGGAAATTGTCAATAGGGGTTTTCTGCCGTTCACCCTATCCCGGCAGACAGAGACTATGACACGATCTCTGCCCCGAAGGGCATCAGAGCCAGCTTTGCAATTTTAAAATGCTGGAGCCCGAAGGGTATGCCGATGATTGTGACACAGCAGAGAATCCCCATCACGGCCGACCCTGCCGCCATGGGGAGCCCCGTTGCAATAAGCCAGATGATATTCAGCAGAAGGGAACCGGCCCCGCCGCCGTACTGCACTTCCTTTCCGAAGGGGAAAAAGCTGAGAGACGCAAACTTGAAGCACTGAAGTCCTACCGGAATCCCTATGATGGTAATGCACCAGAGGCAGCCGGACAGAACCCAGCCAAGGCCGCTGATAAGCCCGCCCATAAGGAACCAGAGGATGTTGCCTAAAAGACTCATTATCTGATGACAGCTCCTTTCTATATAAATAGCTATAAATAGCTCATCCTTTTGCTCTCCATCTATTATAACGAGTCTGTCAGGCAAAACACTTCAAAATTTAAAACCTTATGTCCTTAAATTTCTCGATATGCTGCTTGATGGCTGTCTCCACCGGCATCCTCTCTGCGCTGGATGCTCCGTAGAAGCCGTGCACTCCCTTCGTATGCTGCAGTACGTAGGCTGCATCCTCCGGGCTGGAAATAGGGCCTCCATGGCAGAGTACGATCACATCGCTGCGCTCTGCCACAGCGGCATCGTGGATTTCCTGAACCACCTTTACTGCCGCATCCAGCTCCATGATGGTCTCTGCTCCGATAGAGCCTCCCACGGTGCAGCCGCAGTGGGCCACAACCACATCCGCCCCTGCCTTTGTCATTTTCACAGCCTCTTCCGGGTTAAACGCATACGGGGAGGAGAACAGGTCCATCTCATGGGCGATATGTACCATCTCTACTTCCAGGTTATAGCTCATTCCCGTCTCTTCAAAGGTCTGCCTCATCCTTCCCTCAAACAGACCGACGGTGGGGAAATTCTGAACGCCTGAATAGCCGATCTCCTTTACCTTCTTCAAAAACAGGTTCATATCCTTAAAAGGATCTGTTCCGTTTACTCCCGCCAGAACCGGCGTATGCTTCACCACCGGCAGGATCTCTCCGGCCATGTCCATAACTATCTGGTTGGCATCTCCATAGGCCAGCAGACCGGCACTGGAGCCTCTGCCCGCCATCCTGTATCTTCCTGAGTTGTAGACAATAATCAGATCCGTTCCGCCGGCCTCCTCAAATTTAGCGCTGATGCCTGTGCCTGCTCCCGTTCCGATAATCGGGCGTCCCTCCTCAATATTTTTTCTAAGCCTTCTTAAAATTTCTTTTCTCTCTACAGCCATTTTCTGCTTCCTTTCCCACTGGCTCAGCCAGTGTCTGTTTTTTCTATTCCATGATGCTTTTCAGCACCTCTACGCACCGTTTGGAAAATTCCGGATCATTGATATTGGCATCCACCCGATAAACGGGTATTTCTTTTTTTAGATTTCTCTCAATCGCCTGAAACAGGACTTCGTCTGTCTCCCAGTCACAGAATACCTCTCCCCTGCCGTCCAGGATGGACAGCCCCTTAAGGGGGAACAGGAAGGCTGTCGGGGCCTTCGAGGCATTCGCCTTCTGAGCCAGAATCTCCCCCAGCTTTTCATTCTCCTGCCTGTTTGTCCTCATCAGAGTCACCATGGGATTCCACTCATAGAACAGCCTTCCTGCCTTCCTGTATTTTTCCGGCACTGTCTGGCTGCTTCCGAAATTGACCATGTCAAGGCATCCCGGCACAATCACATGGGGAATCCCGGCTGCTGCCGGGCCGTCAAGGCGCCCCGGGCCTGCTGACAAAATCCCTCCGCAGAGCTCATCTGCCCATTCTGTGGTAGTAATATCCAGGCAGGCGTTGCAGTAGCCCTCCCGGATCAGCTCCTCCATGGTCCTTCCTCCGCCTCCGGTGGCGTGAAACACAAGGGGCGAATAATCCTTTTCCAGCAGCTTCACACACTGCTCCACACAGGGCGTTGAATTTCCGAACATGGACAGAAACACCACCGGCTTTTCTTCTCTTTCTTCCTGCGGATCCATCTGGGCCATCCCGCAGACAGCCCCCGCCGCCCTTGAAATAATCTGTCTTGAGAACCGGTTAATGCCGCACAGATCCACGATAGAAGGGTACAGCACAATATCCTTTGTCCCCACATATTCCCTGGTATCCCCGGACGCCAGGGTGGTAACGCATACCTTGGGAAATCCGATGGGAAGGGCCTGCATGGCTGAGGCGGCAATGGAAGTTCCGCCGCCTCCTCCCATACTGATCACACCGTTAATCTTGTTTTCTCTGTACAGCTGCCGGCAGATGCTTTTTGCTCCCTGGCACATAATTCTCATGGCATAGCCTCTGTCCTGCTTTTCCCTTAAATGGCAGATCCGCTCTCCGGCCGCCCCGGCCACCTCGTCGGATGTGACTGAAATCTCAAACTGGACCTCCGGCTCAAAAATCCCTGTATCCATCGTCAAGATTTTGACCTCTCTCCTCAAAAGCTCCCGGTAAAGATATTCAAATTCTTTTCCCTTTGAGTCAAAGGTTCCCATCATCAAAATACATTTCATCTGCAACGCCTTTCTGCCGCCTGTCAGAATCTTTTAGTAATTTCCTTCGTGGCTGGCTCTGTACTCTTCCAGATTCTCTGCTGTTACAAGCAGCGGCTCAACGTAGATTTCCTTTTCCTCCAGAGTCTCACCTGCAACCAGCTTCTGCATTGCCTCAAGGGCAGCATCACACTGTGCCTGGGCATTCATGTCAAAGGAACCGCTCTGCTCGCCTGCCGCGATTGCATCCAGCGTATTCTCCTCGCAGTCGTTTGAATAGATCGGGATCGTGCCTAACACACCGTTGTCTCTCATTACCTGGCGCACGCCGGTTGCCATTCCGTCATTCATACATACGATACCGTCAATCTCCTCGCCGGATGAGAACCAGGTTTCTGTCAGTGCCATTGCCTCCTCTGCATTCCAGTTGCCGGCGCCGTCGAACACTACATTGATCTCCGGGAACTCTTCAAGAGCCTTATCGTAGCCCTCGCGGATTGCCACAGTGGCTCCATGGCCCTCTGAACCATTGACAATCGCAAGATTAAATGCCTCTCCCAGTTCCTCCACCTCAAGTCGGATTGCCTCATAGCCTGTCTCTGCAAGGCTGCAGGCCACTACATAGTCCACATTTGAGTTATCCTTGACTCCCTCGTGCAGCGTGATGACAAACATACCTGCTTCCTTTGCCTCCTTGAAGCCCTGTGTCACGCCCTCTCCTGTACAGTCGCACACAATTCCCACATACTGTCCGCTTGCGATTCCCTGCTCGATCTGGGACAGCTGTGTGGCCTCATCTGAATCTGCAGTCAGATGATCCACCTCAAATCCGTAGTCCTTGGCCGTGTCCACAAACACCTCTCCCATATAGGACATAAAGGAATTGTTGTTGTGAGTCTGAAGAAACAGCAGCTTTCCGAGATTTTCGCTTTCTGCCTGCTGGGCCGCCGTCTCCTCTGTGCCTGCGGCCGCTCCTGTGGTCTCTGTTTATTCTGCTGCCGCTTCAGTGGCTCCTGAGGAGGAATCAGACGGACTGCATCCCGCCATTCCAAGTACAAGACCTCCCGCTAAAAGAATCGACATCATCCTCTTCATTTTTTTCATAATCTCTGCCTTCCTTTCTTCTTTTTTATTTTTATATTTGTTTTTGCATTTTTGGTATTTTCCGATTTGCAGAATTTATCTCTGCGCTCTCTTATTTCTTCTTTCGATTTACGTGAACATCAATATAGACTGCCGTAAAAATAATGGCTGCCTGCAAAATCTGCTGGAAGTATGTATTGATTCCCAGTATATCCATTCCGTTGCTGATAACTCCCACAATCAGGACGCCTATCATGGTCCCGTACATGGTTCCCACTCCTCCTGAGAGGGAGACTCCGCCTATGACGGCTGCCGATATTACCGTCATCTCATATCCGTCTGCCGAGTTGGCATTTCCGGATGAGATTCTGGACGCCATCAAAAACCCGCAGATGCCGGCGCAGAGCCCGCTGAGCACATAGACCGAAAACTCAATCAGCTTTGTATTGATACCTGAATACCTGGCTGCCTCCTTATTTCCTCCCAGTGCATAAACCTTCCTCCCATATGTAGTAAAATGGAGAAGAATGACTCCGATGATCATGGCTGCTATAAAGTAAAACACCATGTAGGGAATCCCGTAATTCACAACCTTTCCGCTCTCATCGAAGGTTCTCCCCAGAAAGCCGTTTGAAATGTTGACAAACTCCTGATTCAGGTTGAAAATTGCCTTTGCATTGGTGTATACATAGGCTGCGCCTCTCGCCGCAAGCATCATGCACATGGTCATGATAAACGGCGGGATCCGGCAAAATGCGATTCCAAAGCCATTGACTGCACCGCATAAAATACCGATTGCAACGGATATCAGAATCGGGACGGCTATGGGAAGATCGATATTGTCTCCGGAACAGTAGCGGGCTGCAAAAACAGCCGAGAGAGCCACGATGGATCCCACCGAAAGATCGATTCCCCCTGTGATAAGGACAAAGGTCATCCCGATTGCCAGAATTCCATAAAGGGTAGCCTGCTTAATAATGAGCAGCAAATTGTTGGTAGTAAAAAAAGCATCCGACAGACAGGACCACAGGAGAATCAGTCCGAGCAGCACAAATACAATTCCCAGCCTGGATATAACCTCTTTATGTCTCTGAAATTTTGTTCGCTCCATTTTTTCCCCTTCTTTCTTAATAATTTACGATGGCTGCCATGATTTTTTCCTGAGTTGCCTCCTTCGCATCCATCTCTCCCACCAGTCTTCCCTCCCGCAGGATCAGAATCCGGTCGCAGATTCCGAGAAGCTCCGTCATTTCCGAGGAAATAATCAGAACTGCTTTTCCTTCCTTCGCTAGCTGCTTAATCAGCTGATAAATCTCATATTTGGCACCCACGTCAATTCCCCTTGTGGGCTCATCCATCATGACGATTTCCGGCTCTGTCAGAAGCCATTTCCCCACAACGATTTTCTGCTGATTTCCTCCCGACAGATACATCGCCAGCTGTTCTATGCTGTTCATCTTGATTCTCATCTTCTGGGACATTTCTTCTGTCTTTTGTTTTTCTGCCCGCTTATTCGTAATCAGCCCCTTTCCTTTCCCTATCTGGTCCAGGATCGTGGTGCACATATTTGCCTTGATCGTGCCTCTCAGGTTCAAACCGCATCTCGCCCGATCCTCCGGAATCAGAGCCATGCCGCAGTGTATCGCATCCCGGGTATTCCCTATTTTTATCTCTTTCCCGTTCAGATAGATTCTGCCGCTCTGATACTTTTCTACGCCGAATAAAGCTTCAGCCACCTCTGTTCTCCCGGAGCCGACCATACCTGCAATTCCCAGGATTTCTCCCTTTTTAATCTCAAAGCTGATATCCTCAAACACTCCGCGGCGTGTCAGATTTTCCACCCGGAAAATGGTCTCCCCAATGGTCTTTTCCACAGTAGGGTAAATCTGATCCATGGTCCTGCCGACCATCTCGCTTATCATTACCTCGCGGTTTACCTCGCTTACAGGTCTGGAGCTTATCATTTTCCCATCCCGCAGAACACAGATCTGATCCGCAATCCGGAACAGCTCGTCCAGCTTATGGCTGATGTAAATCACAGCCACCTGTTTTTTCTTCAGGGTCTCAATCATCTGAAACAGAAGGGAGACCTCCGAATCTGTTAAGGATGAGGTCGGCTCGTCCATAATGACTACCTTGGAATCGTAGGATACGGCCTTCGTTATCTCCAAAAGCTGCAGCTCCGACACGGTCAGTGTCTTTACTTTTCTGTCTGCATCCAGATTCACCCCCAGCTCCTTCAGCTTCTGCTCAGCCATGCGCCGCTGTTCCTTTTTCTTTAAAAACCCGAAGCGGCAGGGCTCTCTGCCCATATAAATATTCTCTGCCACTGTCAGCTCCGGAAACGGCGACATTTCCTGAAAAATCATGGAGATCCCGCTCGTGAGCGCCTGGTGGGGACTGGTAAACTGAACCTGTTTTCCCTCCAGCCTGATCTCCCCTGAATCAGCTGTATATTCTCCCATCAGAATTTTCATTAAGGTGGATTTTCCAGCCCCATTCTCTCCAACCAGGGCTGTCACCTTGCCTGCCTGGGCTTCAAAATCTACGGAATGAAGAACCTCGATCCCATTAAATGACTTTTTCAGTGCCCTTACCTCCAGCAGTGCTCCACTCATGTCCTCCCCTCCTCCATTTTCAGCGTCAGAATTCTCATCACAGAGTCAGTAAGGAAACGCAGATTTTCCGCATACCCTTCTTTTCCGTTCCCCTTGTCGGTAAAATCCTTTATGGATGAAAAAATAGCGCTCATCCCGTTTTCATATGCCAGCTCCGCCCTGTTTCCCACAGAGCCGCAGAGCGCTACACAGGGGACTCCGGCCCTCCGGGCCCGTTTTGAAATCCCCACGGGAACCTTGCCGGCCACACTCTGCCAGTCAATTCTCCCTTCTCCCGTAAATACCAGATCTGCTTTTTTTAACAGCTCATCAAAGTGAATGGTATCGAGAAATAATTCAATCCCCGACTTCAGCTCCGCTTTCAGAAAGACAAGCAGGGCTGCTCCAAGCCCTCCCGCCGCACCTGCACCCGGTATCTGTCGGACATCGATTCCAAATTCTTTTTGAAGAACTGAGGCCATATGCTCTACGCATCGGTCCAGCTCCTCCATCTGATCCTCTAAAACTCCCTTTTGTCTTCCAAAGGTATAGGTGGCGCCGTTTGGACCGCACAGCGGATTGTCCACGTCACAGGCAACGGTGATGCTGATATCCAGTTCCTTTTCCGGTCTTCGGATATGCTCGATCTTTCCCAGGTTATAGGCCATAGGTTCTACTTCCTCCCAGTTGCCGTCGTAAAAGCGGTATCCCAGCGCGGCAGCCATGCCAATTCCCATGTCATTCGTGGCGCTTCCCCCGATCCCTATGAGGATTTTTCGAATTCCCGAATCAGCAATCTTTCGTATCAGTTCGCCCACTCCGTAGGTTGTGGCATGCATGGGATCCAGATGATTTTCCATCAGCGGCAGTCCGGCACAGGAGGCCATCTCAACCACCGCTGTATAGCCATCCAGGATTCCATACTCGCTGAACACTTCCTTTCCGCTGGGACCTGTAACCTTTTCTCTCATCCGCTCTCCTCCGAACTGCTGAAGATAGGAGCTGACCAGTCCCTCTCCCCCGTCTGCCATGGGGATACAGGTAATCTCCGCCTGAGGAATATACTGGTAAACAACCTTTGAAATAATATTGCATATTTCCTGTGCTTCCAGGGTCCCTTTAAAGGAGTCAGGAGCTATAATAATATTTCTCATAGTCCAGATACCTCCGTTTTTGTGATATATGTACTATTTTCTTTGTTTTTTTATCTATTTTTTATATATAGTATACTAAATCACCCCATGTTGCCATATTACGGATGATATACTTTATCGGTAAATATTTGTTATGGAGAACAACAGAAAAAGGAGGAGAAAACTGTGAAAATCACTGGCACAAACTCTCAGGAAATCTCAGAACGGATCGGCGCAATCCTGAATAAACATGTAAATATTATGAATGAAAAGGGGATCATCGTAGCTTCTACCGATCCCTCCAGAATCGGGACGCTCCACGAAGGCGCAAAAAAACTCATAGAAAAGAATGAGGTGGAGATGGATATCTATCCGGACGACAATTTAAGCGGTGCAAAAAACGGAGTCAATGTGCCTATTCACATCGAAGGGCGCACCATCGGTGTGATAGGCGTGACCGGAAATCCCCAGGAACTGCAGGATATTGCCATGGTGATCGGGGAGATGGCCAACATTATGTTTATGAACACCCAGCAGAGCATGAAGGACGCAAGCCTCGCCCGGCGCAGAAGACTTTTCTGCGAGGAGCTTCTTCTGAACTCCAGGCTGGTCATCAATTCAGAAACCCTGAAAAGAGCCGAAGAGCTCTCCCTTCCGATTCAGCGTGTGCAGTCCATAGGGGTATTTCATATACCGGAATTTATCTCAGAAACAGAGCGTCTCGCCATTGATGATAAATTAACCTCCCTGCTGAGGACCTTCCTGGGAGATTCCGTCTACATCCATCATCACCATATCGGGCAAAATCTCGCCGTGTTCTTTCACTTCAGGGCCAAAAGCTCCGCTGTAGCCCATATTAACGCCATAATCAGAGAGCTTTCCATGCAGAAACAGATCCACATATTCTGCGGTTTAAGCTGCTGTGTAAAAGATCCCTCTCAGATCCACACTGCCTACCTGTATGCAGAAAAAGCCATGGAGATCGCTTCCCATGCCGGGATCAGCCAGTGTCTGATCTATGAAAACCTGGCCCTGGAAATTATCATCAGCCAGCTTTCTCCCGACAGTATTCACGCATTTTTAGATAACGTGTGGAAAGATGCAGAGCCAGGTCAGAGGAATCAGGCCGCAGATTTCCTGGCCGTCTACTTTGACTCCAACGGCTCGCTGGATCAGATCGCCCAGAAACTATACATACACAAAAATACGGTACAGTATAAAATCAAAAAAATCATCGATCTGACCGGCTACGATCCACGGCTTCCAAAAGATGCGGCTGTTTTGTTTTTAGCGTACAAGCTTTTAAACTTATAGCCGGAAACCCTGAAGCTGATTTTCCAGTCCCAGGGAGAGACGGCGCGGCAGAAAGAGAGCCGTCTGCAGGATAATCCGCGCTGACGGCTTGACATGGAGCCGGCTCAAAGTGGTACACTTAGTTTATCATTCATTCAAAAAATCGTATGAGAGGAGACGGTTATTACTATGACAATCGCAGAAGTGAGCAAAAAATACGATATAAGCGCAGACACACTCCGGTACTATGAAAGAATCGGGCTGATCCCTCCTGTTCCCAGAAACAAGAGCGGGATCCGCGATTACGGCGAGGATTCCTGCCGATGGATTGAGCTGATGAAATGTATGAGAAAGGCCGGTGTGCAGATCGAGGCGTTAATCGAGTATGTAGCCCTGTTTCAGCAGGGAGATGGCACCGCAGAGGCCAGGAAGGCAATCCTGGTGGAGCAGCGTGAACGGCTGATGGAGCGAATGGCCGACATGCAGGCGTCCCTTGAACGCCTGAACCAGAAAATCGAGCGGTATGAGCAGGTTATCATTCCGGCTGAGAAAGAGCTGAAACGCTTTTAAGAACAGGGAGGAAGCCGTTTACTGCTTCCTCCCTCTGCTCTCCTGCAGTAAGCCTATTCCAGGGCATTTTCCACCGAAAAGTCATCCGGCAGCGCTGTCACATAAGGCTGTCCTTCTGTTTCCCGGTCAAATTCCTCCTTCGCCTTTTCCAGAATCTTTGGATTTTCCATCAGCTTCAGTCCCGCTATGGCCAGGATCTTTGCAGCAAACAGCATTCCCTTCATTCCGATGGAGCTTCCCGCACAGGCGGCTGCCTGCCAGGTGTGGCCGTTTGTTCCCATAGCGTAGCAGCATACCTTGAAAAAGATCGCAGGCACGATGTGGCTCACATCCCCCACGTCTGTGCAGCCGTTTGTATCAAACTCCCGCATGGGCAGTATGCCTCTTAAAAGCTGCATATCCGTGCCGGTCATCCCTGCCTCCTTCAGCTTATTCTGGTAGGGAAGGGGCGTGGTTTCGTTTAACCGGCCTGCAAACGCGATCTCCTCCTCTGTCCATGGCTCCTGAGGCGCCTCCTCCATGGCTTCATAGGCTACCTCAGCCAGCACGCGGTTGTTTAACAGCGGACAGCATCCGCCTCTTCGCTCGTACTTTACCTCTGTCTCGGTTTCCAGCGCCGTGGCCTTCAGGATTTTTTCCAGCCTGCCGCAGACAAGCTCCATATCTTCCAGATTTTGGGCTTTGATGGAAAAATTAATTTTCGCATAGGCCGGTATCTGCCCAGGCAGGAATCCGCCGTCGGCCACGGCCCCATGGATGCTGCTTCCCGGGGGCAGCTGCTCGTGGATCATACTGGCGGCCAGCTTTGCCATCTCTGCCGCCAGCAGAGCACTCCTTCCGTTGTGGGGGGAGCTTCCCGAATGGGAACTCCTTCCGAAAAATTCTGCCCTCATTGAATGAACTCCTGCTTTCCCCCCTGTGAAAACATAGCTGAACCAGGACGGATGGTAGGCCATGGCCGCGTCGCACTCCCTGAATGCTCCGTTTTTTGCCATAAAGCCCTTTCCTGTCCCCACCTCCTCTGCAGGGCATCCATAAAAGATAACGGTTCCGGGCAGCTTCTTTTCTTCCATCTCCTTCTTCATGGCAACTGCCGCTGCCAGGTGGCCTGTTCCCAGCAGATTGTGGCCGCAGGCATGACCGTATTTCTGCCCCTCCACCGGTTCCTTCTCCGGCTTTGCCTTCTGGCTGAGCCCCGCCAGCGCATCGTATTCTCCCAGAAGCCCGATGACCGGGTGTCCGCTTCCCCATGATGCGCGGACAGCCGTCGGTATCCCGTATGCACCCAGAGTCACATCAAAGCCGAAGGATTTCAGAGTTTCGGCCGTCCACCTGGAGGCCTGATATTCCTGATAGGCGACCTCCGGATTCTCCCATATCTTTTTTGCAAGACCGATGAACACATCCCGGTTTCTGTCTATCTCCTCCACAGCAGTTTTTCCGGTCTGTCCTTCCTTCATGGTTCCGCCATAGTTTCCATATCCGGTTGTCGCCGTTTTCTCTCTGCTCTTGCCCATTTCCATTCTGTATTTCCTCCTCTTCCCTGTCCAAAGCGAATAAGCACAAAGTCCGTTTACAGGAAGGGGACGGGCAGCTGCCCATCCCCAGACTTTCATCAAGATTCCTTTTTCATCTTCGCAGATTTTGCTACTCCTGCTCCATCCACACATTTACCTCGCTGTTGCAGAGGTTCCAGTAGGTTTTCTGGCACAGCCCATGCACCTTATCTGTGGTTCCCCAGAGCAGGTTGTTGTTGGAATAGTAGAGGGCAGGCGTCAGCTCCATGGTCTTTTTCACAATTTCCTTGTAAATTTCCTTTCTCGCTGTCTGATCGGTCACTTCCAGGGACTGGCGGATCAGCTCGTCCATCTCCGGATCGTTTAAGCGGCAGCCGGCCGGAAGAGTGCCGATGTAATCAGAACCGAGGCATTTGCCGGTGAAGTTGTGAGGATCTACTGTGGAATCGATTCCTACCGCATAGATCTCATGGTTGCCTGATGTGACAGTCTGGCTGTACACTGCCCATTCCGACATATTGATCTTGAGGTCTACATTTAAGTTCTGCTTCCAGTACTGCTGAAGGATGGTGGCAAGGCTTGTGTTGGTGGAAGAGTTTGACAATGTAATGGTAATCTCAAACCCATCCGGGTAACCGGCCTCTGTGAGAAGCTGTTTCGCATGTTCCGGATCGTATTTCTGCTTATACTCATCCATGGACGGGTCATAGCCCCAGGATGCCGGAGGCATCGGCTGTCCGGCATAGACGGCCTCCTCATACTGGTAGAGGCCGGCGCACAGATCCTCCAGATCCACGGCTTCCGCAAGGGCCTGTCTTACCTTTGGATCGGCTGTGATTCCCTTTTCCGTGTTGAATCCCACGAAGTTGATGCTGGTATTCGGGGCAACTAAAAGCCTTAAGTTGGGGTCCTCATTTACCAGCTTAACCGCCTCTCCTGAAATTTTGCAGGAAAAATCAATCTCCCCTGTCTTTAACCCGTTCACATGCTGGTTGATATCGGTAATCACCTTAAACACAGCACCGTCCAGGTATGGTTCCGGCCCCCAGTAATCCTCATTTCTGACAATCGTGGCCTCCTGATCCAGCTTAAACTCCTGCAGCTTGAAGGGGCCTGTTCCAATCAGGTGCTCTCCAAACTGATCTCCCCAGCCCTCTACCTCTTCCTTGGGCACAATCACATTGGTAGGTCCGGTCAGCACGTCGAGGAATACGGCGTTTGGCTCTGTCAGAACGCACTTGGCGGTGTGCTCGTCAATGACCTCCACATGGTCCAGCATAACAAGGGTTACATTCTTCGCCTCCTTGGCTCTCTCCAGAGAATACTTCACATCCTCGGCAGTCATCAGCCTTCCGTCCTGAAATTCACCCTTGTGGAAGTGTACGTCATCTCTCAGATGGAATGTATATTCCAGTCCGTCGTCGCTGATCTCCCAGCTTTCTGCCAGAGACGGCAGGTATTCTGTCTGATCGTTATTATAGATAATAAGGGTGTCGCACACCTGGGAAATAATCCTCGACTCGTAGACGCTGGTTCTGTTCTTGGGATCCAGGTTCTTCGGGGAGCCTTCCAGACCTATTTTCAGCATTCCGCCCTTCTGGGGTACCAGATCCTCCTCTGCCACCGTTTCCTTTTCCACCAATGCAAGGCTGGTTTCTTCTGTTTCCTCTGCCTCCTGGTTTCCTCCGCTTCCCCCGCAGGCTGTCAGCGAAAAGGCTGCCGCTGCCAGAAGCATCATCTTTGCTATCCTCTTTTTCATACATCTTCTCCTTCCTTTTTTTTTAAATCTTCTTAAGAGTCTGACTGCCCTGTGCAGAAATTCCTCTTTCTTTCCCTGTCCCCTTCTGCCCCGTCCATTTAAAGGGCTTTCAGCATCACTTCTGGTAGAGCAGACAGGCCACGCTGTGTCCCGGTTTTGCTTCCATAAGCTCCGGCGTCTTTTCCCGGCAGGCAGCCATACAGTTTGGACATCTGCCGGCCAGAGGGCATCCCTTCATGTCTCCGATGGGGCTTGGTATCTCTCCCTTCAGCTCGATCTCCTCCTTTTTCTCAAAGGGGCTTTCCGGCGGTATGGCGGAGAGCAAAGCCTTTGTATAGGGGTGGAGCGGGTTTTTATAGATTTCATCTGCCTCACACAGCTCCACAATCCTTCCAAGATACATAATCGCCACCCTGTCAGAGATGTGCTTGATCACACCCAGATCGTGAGAGATAAAGATGTAGGTGAGATTATATTTTTTCTGTATATCCTCTAGCAGATTCAGCACCTGGGCCTGAACGGAAACATCCAGAGCCGACACAGGCTCGTCGCAGACAATGATCCTGGGATTTAGAGCCAGGGCCCTCGCCACATTGATTCTCTGGCGCTGCCCTCCGGAAAATTCATGGGGAAAGCGGTGCACATGCTGGGCGTCAAGCCCCACCTCCTGCATCAGCTCCAGGACTGTTTTCTCTCTCTTTGCCGCATCCATCTCCGTCCGGTGGATCACCATGGGCTCAGCGATAATCTTCCCCGCCTCCTGCCTGGGGTCCAGAGATGCAAAGGGGTCCTGAAACACCATCTGCAGATCCTTTCTGGCATGCTTAAGCTCCTTTCCCCGAAGTTTCAGGAGCGATTTTCCCTCATATTCAATCTCACCGCCTGTAGGCTCATGGAGCCGCACCAGACACTTGCCGAAGGTAGATTTTCCGCAGACTGACTCGCCGATGATTCCAAGGGTTTCTCCCTCATAAATATCGATGGATACGTTGCTCAGCGCATGAAGTATTTTTTTCTCTCCGCCGAAGGAAGCGGAACGCAGTCTGAAATCCTTGGACAGATTTCTGACTTTCAGAATAACCTTCTTAGTTTCCCCCATTCCTCTCCCCCCTTTTCAGTGCAGTTTTTCCATTCTGCCTATGGCAGGCAACAAAGTGTCCCGGCTCTGTCTCTGTCAGCTCAGGTACCTTTTCCATACAGATCGGGGAAGCATATGGACACCGGTTGTAAAAATTGCAGCAGGTTCCCGTCAGCCGCAGATCCGGCGGCATCCCGTCTATGGCCACCAGCCGTTTATTTGTATCATCCGACAGCTTCGGCATGGAGTCAAGAAGCCCCCATGTATAGGGATGAAGGGGATTTCTGTAGAGCTCCTTAGCGCTCGTATATTCCACCGTCTTTCCCGCATACATGACCATTACACTGTCACACATCTCCCACACAATTCCCAGGTTGTGAGTGATCATCAGGATGGCCACTCCCTTCTCCTTCTGAAGTCCCCGAAGGAGCTTCAGCACCTGGGACTGGACGGTCACATCGAGAGCTGTCGTCGGCTCGTCCGCTATCATCATTTTCGGCTCGCAGCAGATAGCCATGGCGATGATCACCCTCTGGCACATTCCGCCGGAGAGCTCATAGGGGTAGGAATTGATCCGGCTTTCCGGATTGGGAATTCCCACCTTTCTCAGGGCCTCAATGCTGATCTTCAGGGCTTCCTCCCTGCTGATCTCGCTGTGATGGGTCCGGATCATCTCCACCATCTGGCTTCCTATCTTAAACACCGGATCCAATGATGTCATGGGGTTCTGGAAAATCATGCTGATGTCCCGTCCCCGGAACTTCAGCAGCTCTTTCCCTGAGAGCGCTCTCACATCCCTGCCCTCAAAATTGATTTCCCCGTCCACAATGTTTCCGATTTTCGGCGGAAGGAGCCTGATAATAGAGGAGGCCGTCACACTTTTTCCGCAGCCGGACTCACCCACAATGCCGAGTATTTCTCCCTTGTCCAGGGTAAAGCTGACTCCGTCTACCGCCTTCACAGTTCCGCTGGCCAGGGAAAAATATGTTTTCAGATTTTTTACTGTCAATAAGCGTTCTCCCATACGTCCCTCCTGCCTATTTCTTCATCTTCGGATCCAGCACATCTCTCACACCGTCGCCGAACAGGTTAAATGCCAGCACAGTCAGCATGATAAACCCGCCGGAAAGCGTGGCAATATGCGGAGCTGTGTTCAGGCAGTCCTTGCCGGCCCGGAGGATATTTCCCCAGGAAGCCGTCGGCGGCAGAATTCCCAGTCCCAAAAAGCTCAGGGATGACTCTGCCAGGATCGCAGTCGCTATATTTAAGGTGGCGTAGACGATGATTGGAGAAATGGCGTTCGGCAGAATGTGGTGGACAAGAATACGGAATCCCGATGCGCCCAGCACCTTCTCTGCATTGCAGTATTCCTCATTTTTCAGAATCACCACCTGGCCCCGGACAATACGGGCAAATTTGGGAACATCCGCAATTCCGATTGCCATAATCACGTTGAAAAGGCCGGAGCCAAAAATCGTCATCAGGAAGATGGCCAGAAGAATAAACGGGAAGGCAAACATACCGTCCATAATTCTCATGATAATGCTGTCTGCCCATTTTCCATTGTATCCGGCGATCATGCCCAGAATGCTTCCCAGCACTCCGCCCATCAGTGTACCGCCCCAGGCCACTGCCATGGAGATCCTGGCGCCGTAGACAATACGGCTGAACAGATCCCTTCCCAGCTCGTCCGTGCCAAACAGGTGACCGTCTGTGCCCGGCGGCAGATATGCGTTTGCCAGGCTCAGGGCGTTGGGATCGTGGGTCGCGATCAGCGGGGAACAGACCGCAAACACTGTCATGATAAAAATGACGATAAAGCCGAAAACGGCGGTCTTGTTCCTCAAAAATTTGTGGAGCGCGTCATTGGAGCGCCGTTCCTTCCTGATCATCGCAGCATGGGATTCCTGGCTTAAGGCTCCCGCTTTCGTTACTTTGCTGTTCTCCATGCTCTACTGACCTCCTTTTGTGCTTTCTGCCGCAAACTTCGGGTTGATAATCATGTAAATAATGTCTGTGATCAGGTTGATGAACACAAAGGCAAAGGCCACGAGCACCACCGCACCCTGAATCAGAGAGTAGTCACGGTTGTCGATCGCCCCCACAATCAGGGAACCCATTCCAGGCCATGAAAAAATCGTTTCGGTCAGAATGGCGCCCGTAAACGCAGTCGCAAGCTGAAGGCCGAATACGGTCACAATGGGAGGAAGAGCATTTTTCAGAGCATGCTTCCAGAGGATCGCCTTCTCGCTCATGCCTCTCGCCCTGAGCGCCTTGATGGAATCATTGTTTATGACTTCCAGCATACTGGAACGGGTGATTCTGGTGAATGTAGCCGCCGGGGCTACCGTAAGGCAGATACAGGGCATAATCATGTGCAGCACCGTATCCCCAAAGCCTGACGTTCCCATGCCGAATGCGGGAAGAATTCCCAAGTTTACGCTGAACAGAAGCACCAGCATCAGAGCCAGCCAGAACCTGGGCATGGAAACTCCCACCAGCGCTATCACGGTTGCCAGGTAATCCCAGACAGAATACTGTTTCACTGCCGAGAGAATCCCCACGCTCAGCCCGATGACAACAGCAATGGCCATACTCGTCAGAGAAATCTGAAGTGTGTTGGGAAGCCTCTCAGCGATCAGCTCAAGAACAGGTCTTCCATAAGCGAAGGATGTACCGAAATCCCCGTGGAGAATATCCAGAATATACATCACATACTGCTCCGGTATACTTTTATCCATCCCCATCTCTGCCCGGAGCTTTTCAACCATCTCCGGCGTTGCCTGATCTCCCAGAACTGTAAGCACCGGATCTCCTGGTATCATCCTCGTAAAAATAAACGTAATCGTGAGAACGATCAGAAGAATCGGAATAATCTGGATCAGGCGCTTCAAAATCATTTTTGCCATAAAACACCACCCTTTTACATTTTTAGGCATTATCTGCAGTCTGCCTTCTACAATTTCTTGGTCAGTTTATAATACCACTGAATATCTGAAAAACACGGCGTTACATCCTCGTTTTTCGCTATTAATTCATCACTCCCCCTTCGTATACCCTCCATATAGTCCGTTTCTAAGTAAATATTCAAATTATTAGTATGATTATAAAAAAATATCAAACTATTGTCTAACAACTATTTTATTTTATCTTCACAATCTGTTAGCTGTTATTTTACAGAAATTTCCTGTTTTCACGGTTTACTCTTTTTTATTCTCCTATATTCATAACTATTCAGGATGTTTTTCGTAAGTATTGTCTTTTTACTTTATTTTTCGCAGAAATATCTGCTGTATTTTCAATACATAATTATTTGTCTGGTTATTATGTATCTTCAATTCTTTCTGACGCCCACAACCTTTAAGTTGTTGGATTTATCCGAAAATCTGTTGGACATTTTCACTATTTTATTTCTATACTTAACCACAAGAGTAATCTATTAAATAAAATCCGAAAAATACAGGGGGTAACAACTAAATGACAAAAAAAGAACGCATCAAAGCCGCCGTATCCGGCCAAAAGCCTGACTGTCTTCCCTACTCGCTCTGGACACATATGCCCGGTATTGACCTGGATCCGGTTCTTCTGGCTGAAAAGACTTATGAATTTTATAAAACCTATGACGTGGATTTCATCAAGACCATGAATAACGGTATGTATGCTATTGAAGATTTCGGCTGTGAGGTGGACTATTCAGATATTGAGAGAGGCGGTGTGGCCAGAGTCACAAAGACTCCCGTCCATGAGCCTGAGGACTGGCTCACTCTGAAAAAGTGTTCCTGCCATGAGGGCAGTCTGCACAGAGAGCTTGCCTCCTTAGAGCTCCTCCTTCAAAAGGTAAAAGGAGAGGATGTGCCTGTGGTGTTTACAGTATTCAGCCCTGCCACCACAGCCGATAAGCTGTCCGGCAAGAAAATGCTCTCCCACATCAGAAGCGGCCACGGGGAGATGGTCAAAAAAGCTCTTGAAATTATTACGGAGACTACCATGGAGGTGGCGGCAGAAGCTATCCGTCTGGGGGCTGACGGGATTTTCTTTGCCTCTCAGATGAGCTCCTATGATACCATGACGGCAGAGGAGTATATGGAATACGGGCGTCCCTATGACCTGAAAGTTCTGGAAGCCGCCGGGGACGGATGGCTTAACACCCTCCACGCCCACGGCAATAATATTATGTTTGAGGTTCTGAAGGACTATCCCGTTTCCGTCTTTAACTGGCACGCCTGGGAAACCCTGCCGGATCTGGACGAGGCTTTCTGCCTGACTGGAAAATGCCTGATGGGCGGCCTTCAGAGAATGGACATAACCAACCGGAACAAGAATGCCATTCAGCACCAGATTTTCGAGAGCTTCAAGCAGTTAAAGGGGCTCCATCAGATTCTCACACCCGGCTGCGTCATCCGCTACCCGCTGGATGATGAGATGCTAGAGTATGTAAAGCGCACTAAGGATTTTGTAGAGTCGAAAATGCAGAATCACATTTAATGGCGTTCCCGGTTCAGTGCATTCCTGTTCCGCCGGGGAATACTCCTGCAGAGCATGAGGCGGATTTTCCTGTTTTCATGATAAAAAGGACTGCGGGGGCGCGGCTTCAAGACAAGTTCCTTCCCATAGATCAAAAAAGAGGCAGAGAAACGGTTTCTCTGTCCTCTTCTCACAGCAGGCCGCTGCCGATGACCTGCTTTGCTATGGCGATAAATTCTCTGGCAGCCTTTGTCTGGTATTTATTTTTCAGATAGTTGACGGTAATCCGCTTGTGAGCCGATGGATAATCAAGGACAAACATCTTTGCCTTCTCCTGCCGGATCCTCGCATACATGGGACTGCTCTCCCCCAGGAATACCTTGGGCACTATGATAATTCCAAGGCCTGAAATACACAGGGAGATCATGGTCATAATATTGGCCGTCTCCAGGACAATATCCGGGGAAAATCCGCTGTCACGGCAGCTCCTTTCAAATACTGCGCCGATCCAGTTCTGATGCTTCATCTTGATAAACGGACAGTTTTTAAACACATCGATGGGCAGAGATTCCCGCCTTTCTATCTGAAGCCTTTCCTCTTTTGTGAAAAACTGTTCCAGGATGCAGGCAGGCACCAGAATCATGGTATGCTCCTCCTGCAGCGTTTCCGTCTGGATATTGGCCGGATCGTCCAGCTCAAAGCCTATGGTCAGATCCACCTTTCCCTTGTACAGGGCTTCGGTGATCTCGAGGGAGGTCTTTTCCATCAGATGGAGCTGAACCTGAGGAAATTCCCGGTGGAACCTCGTGATAAGAGGAGGAAGCATAACAGAGCCTCTGGCGTTTGGAATGCCCACGGTCAGCTCAGCGCTCCTGAAATCCCGTATATCCTGAAGCTCCAGCTCTGTCTGCTTTTTTACGTCCATAATCAGCTGGGCATTTTTGAGAAGCCTCTGCCCTGCCACGGTAAGCGTCAGAGGCGTATTTCTGTCAAAAAGCTGAACTCCGAAGTACTCTTCCAGCTTTGCAATGTGGTTGCTCAGTGACTGCTGGGAAATGTACAGGCGCTTTGCCGCCTTTGTAAAATTCATCTCCTCGGCTGCCACGATAAAATATTTCAGATTCAGAAAATTCATATAACACACCTCCCCGCCATCTTTATCTAACGATTATACGGCTGGGAGAGGCAAAAAGCAAGGTATATTATGTTTACCATAGCCCTTGCCCCGACAAACGATAATTTCTGTTAAGAAAGGATATTGATATGAACCAGTCAATCTGTGATCACTATACTGCAATTTTAAATACAGAGCTTATTACGGCTCTGGGCTGTACAGAGCCTATTGCCATCGCCTATGCGGGCGCAACGGTTCGGAAAGTCCTGGGAACCATGCCGGATCGCTGCGTGACAGCATGCAGCGGAAATATTATTAAAAATGTGAAGGGCGTCACGGTTCCCAATTCCGGCGGAATGAAGGGCATCGATACTGCCGCTGTTCTTGGCATTGTGGGAGGAAATCCTGAAAAGGTTCTGGCTGTTCTGGAGGATGTGACGGCCGAACAGATTGAACAGACGAAACGCCTGACCGCCTCGGGTTTCTGCCGGTGCGAGCTGGTCGAGGGGGTGGAAAACCTGTACATTGTCATCACCGCCTGCAAAGGCAGTGACTGGGCCCAGGTAGAAATCCGAAATTTTCACAGCAATATTACAAAAATCACAAAAAACGGCCGCACCCTCTTTGCATCTCCAAAGCAGGACGGCACTTCCTCCCCGGGACAGTCCCTGTTTCCGGACAAATCGCTTCTGAACGTCAGAGATATCCTGGACTATGCCGCATCGGTGGAGCTTGAAGCCATCCGCCCTGTCCTCTCCCGCCAGATCGCCTGCAACACGGCAATCTCCGAGGAAGGGCTTAAAAATCCCTGGGGAGTCCAGGTGGGCAGGACTCTCCTGAACGCTTACGGCTCCGGCAGCATAGCTGTCCGCGCCAGGGCTGCAGCGGCTGCCGGCTCTGATGCCAGAATGAGCGGCTGTCCTCTTCCGGTTGTCATCAACTCCGGCAGCGGGAATCAGGGTATGACCGTTTCTCTTCCCGTGATTGCATATGCCAGGGAATATCATATCAGCGATGAGCAGCTTCTGCGGGCTCTGGCCGTCAGCAACCTGATTGCCCTCCACCAGAAAAAATACATCGGAAGCCTCTCCGCCTACTGCGGAGCCGTCAGCGCAGCCTGCGGGGCAGGGGCAGGGATTGCCTGGATGTTCGGCGCTGGATATGAGGAGATCTCCCGGCTTATCACAAACACCATCGCCACCATCGGCGGCATGGTCTGTGACGGGGCCAAGCCCTCCTGCGCGGCGAAGATCGCTTCTGCCGTAGACTGTGCCATCACTGCCATGGAGCTTGCCCGCCAGGGCCTTTCCTTTCAGCCGGGCGAAGGGCTGGTGATGGAAAATGTAGAAAAAACCATTGAGAGTGTCGGCCGGATGGGACGCGAGGGCATGCGGTCCACAGATGTGGAAATTTTAAATATTATGCTCGGCAAATAAGAATAGCCTTCCTCCATTCCGGGTAAACTTATGCTGTAAGGACAGCCTGGCGGCTTCCTGATCCGAGTTTGCGGCAGACAGTTTCTGTCCTCTCTGTTTCTTGTCTGCGCCGGATTTTTGATGCTGCCAGGCAGGCTTCCATACGGAAAGGAATGATAGGGTATGCAGAAAACTTTAGGCGGAGCAGCTCTCACCATCGCCATCATCGGCGCTGTCAACTGGGGGCTGATCGGCTTCTTCGGCTTCAATCTGGTTGCCTGGCTGTTCGGTACCTCGACCGTCTCCAAAATCATCTACGCGCTTGTAGGACTTTGCGGACTTTACCTGATCAGCTTTTACGGAAAACTAGGCAGCAGAGAATAGGCAAAAAACCTATAATGTACACTCTGGCAGGCAGGTGTTTTCACCTGCCTGTTCTCTCTGTCCGCTCCACAGCTGTTAAACACCAGCCAGGTAATTGTCTTTTCCATGCAACAATGATATAATGAGCACAAGCGAGCCTGCGAAAGCTTGCTCACGCGAGGCGAGCAGCGAATGGCGATCACAGGCTGTGCCGGCTTTCGGGCTAAGTTCCGCAGGATAACACCTATCAAAAATTAATTACCAGAAGGGAGAATATCATGGAAGATATGGAAATGAACCGTCTGCCTCTGATCGGCGACACTGCTCCCAGCTTTAAAGCTCTTACCACAAAGGGAACTGTCAATTTTCCTGAAGATTACAAGGAGAAATGGGTGCTGTTTTTCTCGCATCCCTCTGATTTTACCCCGGTATGCACCACAGAATTTATGACCCTTGCCTCCATGGCAGAAGAATTCAGGGCCCTGAACACAGAGCTTCTCGGGCTCTCTGTCGATTCCCTCTATTCCCATATCGCATGGGTGCGCCGGATCGAGGAGCTTTCCTGGAACGGAATTGACCACGTGCATGTGGATTTTCCGGTTATCGCAGACCTGAATATGAAGGTTTCTCACAAATATGGAATGCTTCAGCCAAATGTGTCCAGCACCCAGGCTGTACGGGCCGTATTTATCATCGATCCCCAGTCTGTGATCCGGGCAATCATCTATTACCCGCTGAATCTGGGAAGGAACTTTGACGAGATCAAGAGGGCTGTCCAGGCTCTTCAGAAGGCGGATGCCGAGCATTGCTCCACGCCGGCAAACTGGCGTCCGGGAGATGACGTGCTGATCCCTTCTCCGACTACCTGCGATGAGGCCAAGGAGCGGATGGAACACACACCGGAGGGTGAATACTCTCTTGACTGGTTCCTGAATTTCAGAAAAGAGAGCTAGCTTTTTATCCACTTTCCGCTTTCGGAAATGAAAAACCGTTATATCTCGATTCTACATATGGAGAAAGGCTGCTGCAAAAGGAAGGTTTCACAAACTTCCGTTTTACAGCAGCCTTTTTCACCAGGTCTTTTTCACCAGGTCTCTCTTCTCAGCCTATCCCATCAGGAAATCCAAAATATTCATAGCGCCGTCCGTCTCAGCCCGGTACAGCTCTGTGTATCCGCAGCTGCGGCAGCTGATCGTAATAAATTTCTTATTCTGAACATCAAAAATCTTTGCGAAATTTCCGCCTGTGGCCTGAAACTGATCGCTCACATACTCACCGCCCCCGCACTTGGGACATCTGTACTGCATTTTCTCCATATTCACCCTCCCTTCCAATCCGCCTGCCTGACTGTTTCATCAGCGGATCAGCTCTGCTTGTTTCTGCTCTGTGCCGCTTTCAGGGCAGGAATAAAGCACGGTCACTAAGTCGCCTTCCTGAGGCTCGCCCTCTAACTCCATAAGCTCCGAGCCTCTTTTTACGGTAACCTCTGTCTTATCATCCGCTTCTACTGTAAGCTCCTCCCCGCTCACTGCGCTCACCGTTCCGGAAACAAGGAATGCCGCCAGTCCGTCATCGCCGTCCCTGCCATCGCGCACCAGGACTACCTCCGTCTCTGTGGTATCGTCTCCCTGAATCCTCCCTGTGTAGAACAGGGTGGCATCGAGCCCCAGTGTCAGGCCGTCTGTGAAGCTGGCCGCCGAATCCTCCTTGGAAAAAATAATTCCGTCCGGATACTCCTGATTCTGAATGACAATGGAATTCATGGCAGCGTCCAGAACGATTCCCGTCATCACGGAAACCGTCTCTGTTCCCTGTGTTTTTCCTTCTTCCTCTTGGCTCAAAGTCCCGGAGGTCTCCGAAGTATCATCCTCTGCCTCCTCCACAGCGCTCTGGGAGGCGCTCGCCGGCTTTGTCTCCTCCTGTCTTCCGCAGCCGGCTGCAAAGGTCAGCACTCCCACTGTCAGAGCCGCTGTCATGAGCCATCTGTCTCTCTTTTTCATGGCTGTCCATCTCCTTTCCCGTCAGCGCCCGTCCAAGAAAGAATCCTGCTTCGCAGGATTCTCCGCCAGCGGCGGGCCGCAAAAGCGACATTTTCCTTTCTGCCGCGCGCCGGCACAGGCCTTAAAACCTTCCGAATGTGTCTACCAGGAAGGCCAGATACCCTGTCTCCCTCTCTCCGAAGGCTCCCGGCTTCATCCTCCACTTCCAGTTTCCTCCAACCGTTCCCGGCGTATTCATTCTGGCCTCATTTCCCAGCCCGAGGACATCCTGCATCTGGAAAACTGCCACACTGGCAACCGAGCCATAGGCTGCCCGGAACACCTTGTCAGGCACCTCCTCGTGGTGTGCTGCTCCCAGATAATCCGCAATATACTGCAGCTCCCACCACTGCCTTGCCTCCGGCTTAAAGTAGCCCACCAGTGTCTCATTGTCATGAGTTCCTCCGTAAACCACGGAGTTTGGTTCATAACAGTGGGGCAGATGCTCGTTAAACCGGTCGCCGCTGAAGGCAAACTCGATGATTTTCATTCCTGGGTATCCAGTCTCCCGCAGAAGCTCCTTGACCGCCGGGCAGAAGATTCCCAGATCTTCAGCAATGATCTTTGCGTCCCCGGCCGCCTCATTGATGGCATCCGTCAGCTTCTTTCCTGGTCCCTGCTTCCACTCTCCCGTCTTTCCGTCCTCTGCCCCGTAGGGAATCGAATAATACTGCACCACACCGATGAAATGATCGATCCGCACCACATCGTAGAGTCTGGCAGAAGCCCTCATCCTGTCCTTCCACCAGGCAAAGCCGGTTTCCTCGATTTTATCCCAGTCGTAGAGCGGGTTTCCCCAGAGCTGGCCGTCATCAGAAAAGGCATCCGGCGGAACGCCCGCCACTCTGAGGGGTGTCAGCGTATCCGGATCCAGCTGGAACAGCTCCGGATGGGTCCACACATCCGCGCTGTCCAGAGCCACATAGATCGGGATGTCGCCGATTATGCTGATGCCCAGCCCGTTGACATAATTCTTCAGCTGATCCCACTGCTCATAAAACTTAAACTGCAGAAACTTCCAGTGGCCAATCTCCTCCCTCAGAAGTTCCTCATACCTTTTTACAGCCTCCGGTTTTCTGAGCCGGATGGGCTCCTCCCATTTCATCCACTCTTTATTGCCGAAATGGCCTTTCAGAGCCATGTAGAGGGCATAATCGTCCAGCCAGTGGCTGTTTTTAGCACAGAATGCCCGGTACTCCTCTGTCTCCCCGTGACGGCTTCTCTCATAGGCTTTTTTCAGCAGCGGAAAGCGGTAATAATAGACCGCGTCATATTTGACCTCCTCCTCGCTGTCCAACCAGTAGCAGGCGTCAATCTCCTCCTTCGTCAGAAGCTCTTCCTCAAGAAGCGCGTCCAGATCAATGAAGTACGGATTTCCTGCAAAGGCAGAAAAAGACTGATACGGACTGTCCCCATAGCTGGTGGGTCCCAGGGGCAGCACCTGCCAGTAGCTCTGTCTTGCCCGTTTCAGACTGTCTGCAAATTCATAGGCGCTCTTTCCAAAGGTGCCGATTCCATATGGAGCCGGAAGGCTGGAAATGGGCATAAGGATGCCCGCGCCCCGCTTCAGCATTGTTGTCATATGTAACTCTCCTGTAGTTATAATTCAGTTTTCATTTCAGCCGCGGCTTACTTTTGCCTATCGGCTCCCGCAGACTTACGATCCGGGTAAGAAACATATTTTTTTACCTCACCCCTCTCACGGAAGGAGTATGCTTCGTATCTCCTCATAGGAGGCCGCCTGCATGGTCACCGCCGCTCCGCGGTCGTTTGCAATGCGTCCCGGGTTGTACCAGCAGGTGTCAATTCCCGCATTTTCCCCGCCTCTCATATCGGAGGTGAGGGAATCACCGATCAAAAGTACCTCCTCAGGCCTGACCGGATGTCTGTCCTTCTCCCCTGCCAGGCTGCAGCCGCCGCCCTCCCCTGCTCCCAGGGAGGCCTCCTCGATTTTTCGAAAACAGTAATCGAAAAATTCCTTCTGAGGCTTCTGGCTGCCCGCCTCCTCGGAGACAAATACACCGGAGAAAAAGGGCGTCAGTCCGCTTTTTTTAAGTCTTTTATACTGGGTTTGCGCCACCCCGTTTGTGGCTGCGTAAAGCCGGTACTCCCGGCTCAGATCCTGGCACAGTTCCAGGGCCCCCGGTATCAGAATCGCGCTTTCTCCCAGGAAGGCGCGGTAGAGAGCCTCCGCCTCTGAACTGACCTCCCCTCTGCCGTGTCCGGAAAAGAAAATTTCAAACCTTCTTATCAGAACCGTACTCTTTTCCAGCTTTCCCTCCTCAAAGAGCTCCCAGCACTGGCGGTTAATCTGGTGGTACTCCCGCACAAATTCATCCTCCGGCTTCATTCCGAACCGGACAAGAACCTTTTTAAAGGCCTCTGACTCCGAGGCGTCGAAGTCCAGCAGAGTATTGTCAAGATCTAAGAACAGGGCCCGGTAGCGCTTTTTTCTCCTGTCTGCTTTTCCGAGCTTTCCGCTCCCCTGGCTTTCTTCTCCCATGTTTCTCTCTGTCAATCCCTGTATACCGCCTTTCCGCTGCAGATCGTCATCTTCACCTTTCCGAACAGTTCCCTTCCCGTAAACGGGGAGTTGTATGAGCGAGATACAAAAGGCCCTGCCTTAAACAGACGGGAGTCGTCAAAGATTACCAGATCTGCCGGTCCTCCCTCTGCCAGATACCCCGCATCCAGGCGGTACAGCCTTGCCGGGTTCAGGCACATTTTTTCAAAAAGCTGAACATAGCTGAGATGGCCTTTTTTCACCAGCTCTGTCACACAGAGAGGAAGGGAGGTCTCCAGGCCGATAATGCCGCTGGGAGCCTCCACAAGGGGCTTATCCTTCTCCTCTCTGCTGTGGGGCGCGTGATCCGTGGCAATCATATCGATGGTTCCGGCCTTCAGAGCCTCGATCAGTGCGAGCCTGTCCTCCTCAGTTCTGAGAGGGGGATTCATCTTGGCCAGTGTCCCGTGCTCCAGCACTGCCGTCTCGTTCAGAGTCAGGTGGTGAGGCGTCACCTCCGCCCACACATCTGCCCCGAGGGTCTTCGCCATGGCCACTGCAGCCACTGCGTTCCTGGAGCTGATATGCTGGACATTGACGCAGGCCCCCGTATACAGGGCAATCATGCAGTCCCTTGCCACCAGGGAGTCCTCCGCCACTCTGGGAGAACCGCCGATCCCCAGCTTTTCGGAGACCTCTCCTCTGTTGATTCCGTTATTGGTAATAAACGCCGGATCCTCCTCGTGAAAGCTCAGGGGCACATTCAGCTTTTTTGCCCTCTCCATGGCTTCCATCAGGAGCTTCACATCCATAATCGGGACTCCGTCGTCCGTAAACCCGGCTGCCCCCGCTTCCCTCAGGGCTTCCATATCCGTGAGCTCCTTCCCCTTCATTCCCCGGGTAATATTGGCAGCTGAGAGCACATGGATGCCCGTATGGCTGCCCTTTTCCAGCACATACCTGAGCGTCTCCTCATTGTCAATCACAGGCTTCGTGTTTGCCATCATGACGACGGTTGTGAAGCCCCCTGCCTTGGCGCTTGCAGCTCCCGTCTCAATGTCCTCCTTATAGGTGAGTCCCGGGTCCCTGAAATGCACATGCACGTCCACAAGTCCCGGAGCCACCACCAGGCCTGAGGCGTCAACGATCTCTTCCCCCTCCTCCGGCTCCGGACAGCTCTCGCCGTCTCTGTAAATTTTTTCTATTTTCCCGTCTTTTATAACAATATCTGCGATTCCGTCAAAACCGCTTCCCGGATCAATCATCCGGCCATGTTTAATTATCATCCCATATTCCTCTGCTGATTTTCGTTTTCTGCTTTTATTTTAATTTTTATTTTTTAATTTTTGTGTCGTGATTTAATCTCGTCTTTCTCTCTGCTGACCAGACGGTTCCTCTGCTATTTCATCTTCCTCGGCACAATTTCCAGCCAGTAGTTGTCCGGATCTGCGATAAAATAGATCCCCATGGAAGGATTCTCAAAGCAGATGCAGCCCATCTCCTCATGCTTTTTATGGGCCTCCTCCATATCATCCACCTCAAAAGCCAGATGAAATTCATTGTCTCCCAGGTTGTAGCTGTCCTTTTCCCAGTCTCTGAGCCAGGTCAGTTCAAGCTGGTGCGAGGTAACACCGTCCCCCAGATACACGAGAATGAAGCTGCCGTCGGCTGCCTCCTTCCTGCGCACCTCCTTAAGTCCCAGGGCCTCCTCATAAAATTTCAGGGATTTCTCCAGATTCATGACGTTGAAATTGTTGTGTGCAAATGTGAATTTCATATCTCAAACTCCTCTCCTTCTCTCTCAATCTCCTTAATCCTGCTGCGGTACGGCTCGCTACAGGGAAGCTCTCTGAGCTTTTTTACAACTGTATAGTCTTTCCAGAAGTGAATCGGAAATACAGTCTCTGCCTTTACCCGGCGCAGGAAATCGTCCATTCCCAGGTAGAACCACTGCTCCTGCCGGGGATCCAGAGGGATAAATGCCGCATCTGCCCCTTCCGGGTGATCGGCAGCGATTTTTTCCACCTCCCGCCTGTAATTGGCGGCCATATTATGGTTCCAGGCTTTATCCTCCCCCTCCCACCACCAGTTATTCAGATCTCCTGCATGGTAAATCTCCTGTCCGTCTGCAGTCACCCAGAAGGCCACTCCCTCATCTGTGGATTTGTAGGTCTGAACCCGCAGAGTGATTCCTTCTCTGTCTGCCGCAGACGCAAACACCTCCCCTGGCTTCACAAACCGGATTTTTTCCTCTGCCCTGGGGGGAATCCTCCGTCCCCTGATGTCTTTTGAGAGAATATAATGCACGTCCTCCCTGTCCTCAAAAAGCTCAAAAATAACCGGGCTGTAGTGATCCTCATGGAAATGGCTGGCAAACACAAACAGCGGCTTTTTTTCATCCCATGCAGGAAGCTGTCCCTTAAAATAGTCAAACAGCAGCACTGCATGTTCTGTCTCCACGGAAACGCCGCTGTGGTGGATATAGGTAATTTTCATCTTCTCTCCTCCTGATAGATCTGCCTGCACAAACCTGCGCCAAAGCCTGTACCCTGCATCTGTTTTCATTATAACGGACACCTGTAAAAAATACAACGATTCTCGAAAAACGGCGGCCGGACATCTCTTCGCCCGCCGCCGTTATCTCTGCATTTATTTTTCTGCATCCTTTTTCGCCTGTGCTTTTGCCAGGAATTTTTCATTGCCTACAATAAATCTCTCATGGGTTCCCTCACCGATTACGCCTGCAGCATCGTAGCAGGTTACATGGAACACAAGGCGTCTTCTGTCTACCTCTGTAAGCTCGCTTTCACACCACACCTTCATTCCCAGAGGTGTCGCAGAGCTGTGGGAGATCGTTAAGCTGGTTCCCACGGTTCCCTCTCCCTCATTGAGGTACGGTGCCACAGACTTCCAGGAGGTCTGCTCCATCAGCGCCACCATAGCCGGCGTCGCAAAGACCGGTAAAAGGCCGCTGCCAACTGCTGCCGCTGAATTCTCCTCTGTCACCATAACTTCTTCTCTGCCCTTAATTCCCACTTCTAACATGTTCATTTACCTCTCTTTGCTTTTCTGATTCTATTTATCTGTCCTGCTGTCCCAAATGTTCAGCAGGTTCAGCTCTTGCTGTCAATCTTCCGGTTGGCGCTGTGGCGCTCAAAAGGCCTGACCCCTGCTCTCATCCTGCCGGCTGGATGCCTGCAAAACAGAGTATTCTCTGGAGAATTTCCGTTTTTACCTTCTGTCAAGGGGCTCTCCGCAGTAGGGGCAGTAGGAATAATCTTCAGAGACAGAGGCTCCGCATCCGGGGCAGGTGCGCTCCTCCTCAAAATCGGAGAGCTCAAAGCTCCTTCCGCCCGCTTTTATAAGCGTCAGATCTTCCTCCCGTATATCCACGCTCTCCCCTCTCAGGATTTTCATTCCCACTTCCCGATCCAGCTCAAAGACAGAACCGCAGCAGGACATTTTTACATAGAACTGGCGGTTCCATTTAAAAACAGGAATAAAAAAGAAGCTGAAATAGGTGTATGTCATGAAAACCTGGTATCTCCCGTATCCGCCGCATCTGCTGCAGATAACCGTTTTCAGGTAATTAAGCTGCTTTACAGCCGAGCTGATCCCGCCTATAAAAATCATGTTTCTCCTTCCTCTTTGCCGCATTCCCAGCCCTTCTGACGTCTGAATGCCTGTCCGAAAAAATCTGATACAAGTATACAAAATCATACCGGGTTTCGCAACCGATTTTCCTCTATAATTTTATCAGAAGCCTGCGCTTTTCTTTCTTCTGCCTTTCCCCCGGTCTTTTCTCTGTCCCCTTTCTCTCCCTTTTTTCTTCCCTTTTTTCTCACTCCTTTTTTCTCTCCCCCTCTTTCTCTGCCTTTTTTCTTTTCCTCTCTGCCAGGCTGTCCCATCTCTGTTTCCATGCCATTCCAGGTCAGCTGGTGGCTAAACTCTCAAAACCTCTTGTATTTCGCCAGAGGCGCTGTTATAACTAGATAAGAGCTGACAGCGACAGCCGATACGTGAAAGGAAGCAGACAATGGTACATAGAATACAAAAGAAAATTTCTTATATGGATTTGAGACAGATCGCCGATTCCGGCCAGTCCTTCCGCATGGCGAAGCTGCAGGACAGGCGTTTTTCTGTTATAAGCGGGGAGCATTACCTGGAGATTGTTCAGGGACCGGGCGAGGACCATGCAGCAGAACGGTCTTTCACCTTTTGCTGTGATGAGGAAGAGCTGCACTTCTGGGAACACTACTTTGATCTGGAACACGATTATGGGGTTTACATAAATTCCGTCAGAAAGAGAGACTCCTATCTGTCGCAGGCAGCCCGGGCCGGAAGCGGCATAAGAATTCTGAATCAGGATCCCTGGGAGATGATTATCACCTTTGTCATCTCACAGCAGAAAACCATACCAAAGATCAGGGAGGCAGTGGAATCTTTAAGCAGAAATTATGGGACGCGGCATGAAACAGTGGTAAACGATGACGAAGGGGAGCATACCGTCGTCTGGTACAGCTTCCCGACCCCGGCGCAGCTCTCAGCGGCATCGGAGACAGAACTGCGGGAGCTGAAGCTGGGGTACCGGGCCAAGTATATTTTTCGCCTCTGCCAGGATGCTGTGGAGGGGCAACTGGATTTGGAACTGCTCCAGAGGCTGAGCTACGGCGAGGCCATGACCTATCTTGGCAGCTTTTACGGAATCGGAACAAAGGTTGCCAACTGTATCTGCCTGTTCGGCCTTCACCATATCGAGGCCTTTCCCGTGGACACCTGGATCGAGCAGATCCTGATGGCGGAATATTACAGGAAACGGAAGAAAAAATATGACTCCCTTCCAAAGTCCAAGCTGTATCAGGAAATGATTGCCGATCACTTTGGCATGTACAAGGGGTATGCGGGGGTTATGCAGCAGTATATATTCTATTATGAGAGGGTGAGGAGAGGGAAGGTGAGGTAGAAAATACGAGGGCAGAAAAACGCCCCGCCTGCCTCCTGTAATCTAGGGGAGCAGGCCGGGGTGCTTTTCTATGCAAGAAGATGAGTGAATTAGCTAAAGGGTAGTGTAAAAAAGTTTGTGTCTTTGGAAGAAAATGACTCCTTTTTGGTAAGAATT
>NZ_QUJI01000013.1:0-94255 GCF_003480545.1 Clostridium sp. AM29-11AC | reverse complement strand
GCGCCAGCTCCTGCACCAGCAGCCGCTCCGGCCCCGGCACCAGCAGCAGCGCCAGCTCCGGCAGCCGCCCCAGCAGCAGGTTCTGTCACAGTATCAGCTCCAATGCCAGGAAAGATTCTGGGAATTAAGACTTCTGTGGGAGCAGCAGTAAAGAGAGGCCAGGTAATCCTGATTCTCGAGGCCATGAAGATGGAAAACGAGATTGTAGCTCCGGAGGACGGAACAGTGGCCAGCATCAACGTAACAGTAGGCGAGATGGTAGAGCCGGGTGCAACTCTTGCAACATTAAACTAATGAATGCGAAATCCGTTTGGAGGGATTAATATGGAATATATAACATCAACATTGAATAATCTTCTTCATCAGACAGCATTCTTTAATTTAACCTTTGGAAACCTGATCATGATTCTGGTGGCATTTGTTTTTCTCTTTCTTGCCATCAAGAAGGGGTTTGAACCGCTTCTTTTAGTTCCGATTTCCTTCGGTATGCTGCTTGTAAATATCTATCCGGATATTATGATGTCGATTGAAGAATCGTCAAACGGAGTAGGAGGCCTTCTCCATTACTTCTATCTGCTTGATGAGTGGAGTATTCTGCCTTCCCTGATTTTCATGGGAGTAGGTGCTATGACAGACTTCGGTCCTCTGATTGCAAACCCGTCCAGCTTCCTTCTGGGAGCGGCGGCTCAGTTCGGTATTTATGCTGCATATTTCCTTGCAATCTTTATGGGCTTTAACGATAAGGCTGCTGCCGCGATTTCCATTATCGGAGGTGCCGACGGCCCGACCTCTATCTTCCTGGCAGGAAAGCTGGGGCAGACAGGACTGATGGGCCCCATTGCTGTTGCGGCATACTCCTATATGGCTCTTGTACCGATTATCCAGCCTCCGATTATGAAGCTTTTCACAACAGAGGAAGAAAGAAAAATAAAGATGGAGCAGCTTCGTCACGTTTCCAAGCTGGAAAAGATTCTGTTCCCGATCATCGTAACGGTGGTAGTATGCCTAATTCTTCCGACAACGGCTCCTCTTGTAGGAATGCTGATGCTCGGAAACCTGTTCAGAGAGTGCGGTGTTGTAAAGCAGCTTACAGAAACAGCTTCCAACGCCCTGATGTACATCGTGGTTATTTTTCTGGGTACCTCTGTGGGAGCAACCACAAGCGCAGAGGCATTCTTAAACAAGGAAACGATCTATATCGTAATCCTTGGCCTTGTAGCATTTGCCTTCGGTACAGCGGCAGGAGTCCTGTTCGGAAAGATTATGTGCAAGGCTACTCACGGAAAGGTCAACCCGCTGATCGGTTCAGCCGGTGTATCTGCAGTTCCCATGGCGGCCCGCGTATCTCAGAAGGTTGGAGCTGAGGCTGATCCGACGAACTTCCTGCTGATGCACGCCATGGGCCCGAACGTAGCCGGCGTAATCGGAACTGCCGTAGCCGCCGGAACCTTCATGGCAATCTTCGGAGTATAACGAAGCGAAAGTGAAAATGATTTGAGGAGGTAAAGAAATTCATGGCTAAGATAGAGAAAAAGCCGGTCAAGATTGTGGAAACTGTCCTGCGTGACGCCCACCAGTCTCTGATCGCCACTAGGATGACAACAGAGCAGATGCTTCCCATCATCGACAAGATGGATAAGGTGGGGTATCATGCAGTGGAGTGCTGGGGAGGAGCTACCTTCGACGCTTCCCTCCGTTTCCTGAAAGAAGATCCGTGGGAGAGACTGCGCAAGCTGAGAGCCGGATTTAAAAACACGAAGCTCCAGATGCTTTTCCGCGGACAGAATATTTTGGGCTACAACCACTATGCTGACGATGTGGTAGAGTACTTTGTGCAGAAGTCCATTGCAAACGGAATTGACATTATCCGTATTTTCGACTGCTTAAATGATATCAGGAACTTAAAGACAGCGGTTAAAGCAGCTAATAAGGAGAAGGGACATGCACAGGTAGCCCTTTCTTATACGCTGGGAGATGCCTATACCCTGGATTACTGGAAGAACATTGCCAAAGAGATCGAGGATATGGGAGCAGATTCCCTGTGTATCAAGGATATGGCAGGCCTTCTGACTCCTTATGCGGCAGAGGAGCTGGTAACAGCACTCAAGGAGTCTACAAAGCTTCCGATTGATCTGCACACTCACTATACATCCGGTGTGGCATCCATGACTTATTTAAAGGCAGTAGAGTCAGGATGCGACATTATTGACACAGCTATCTCACCGTTCGCTCTCGGAACCAGCCAGCCGGCTACCGAGGTGATGGTGGAAACCTTCAGCAATACTCCATATGATACAGGACTCAATAAAGAGGCCCTGGCAGAGATCGCTGATTACTTCCGCCCAATGCGTGAGGAAGCCTTAAAGAGCGGACTTATGAATACAAAGGTGCTCGGTGTGGATATCAACACGCTGCGCTATCAGGTTCCGGGAGGAATGCTGTCCAACCTGGTTTCTCAGCTTAAGGAGGCTCATGCAGAGGACAAATACTATGACGTGCTGCAGGAAATTCCGAGAGTGAGAAAGGATTTCGGAGAGCCGCCGCTTGTAACCCCGTCTTCTCAGATTGTGGGAACACAGGCTGTGTTGAATGTGCTGATGGGGGAAAGATATAAGATGTTTACAAAGGAATCCAAAAAGCTCCTGATGGGAGAATTTGGACAGACCGTAAAGCCATTTAACCCGGAGGTTCAGAAGAAAGCCATTGGCAAGGCAGAGCCGATTACCTGCCGGCCGGCAGATCTGATTGAGCCGCAGCTGAAAAAGCTGGAGTCTGAGATGTCCCAGTGGAAGACACAGGATGAGGATGTGCTGACATACGCTCTGTTCCCTCAGGTGGCAAAGGAATTCTTTGAGTACAGAGAGGCTCAGAAGACAGGCGTTGATCCGAAGGCTGCTGACCGCGCAAACAAGGCTTACCCTGTATAAGCAAAAACGCAGAGAGCAAGTCAGGCACAATAGGCGTGCCGGAAGATGCCTGCAGAAAAAAGCAGGATAATTGGAGAGAAACAAAGGGCAGCATGTCTGGGGAAGAATTTTCCCGGACATGCTGTCCTTTTTCTGGGAAAAAAGTGAGAAAGATTTTATCTTCAGGCAGGAATGATTTTCCGGAAAAAGCATATATATAGTTATTGGGAGTTACCAGCGGGATTTGGATGAAACAGGCAGTATGAGCATAAAAATGGAAAATATTAAGAAAATATTACAGATTATTTCAAATATCTGATATTCGTAACAGTTCAGCCATATATCTTCTTGCCCGCTTGAAGCGGGCGGGGAAGCGTCTGGCGTCCGCCCTATGAAGATTCGGACAGGAAAACTCTTATGAAAGCACGCTTTCAACGCATTTTCCTGTCCAAATCTTCCCATGGCTGAATTGTAACTGATATTCTGTGAAGTTTCGTTCACACAGTTGACATATAATGGTTGTTTTCATTATAATGGATATAATGCCAAAAGATTGGCAAAGATGAACAGCTTGAGAGCAGCCTGGATACAGGCTGCCTGCCGCGCAGACGAAGCAGAGCAAAGCTCGCGACAAACAAGTGAGATACCATCAGGTGGGAGATAGACAGATGAAAAAATCAGTATACAAAAGGGGAATGGCATTTCTTCTGAGCTGTGTTCTGGCATTCGGGACTTGCCTGAGCATTCTGGAGCCGACATTTTCCCTGAGAACCTTTGCCTACGCGGAAAAACAGGGGTCAGTGATTGCCTCAAGCCTGAATGCGAGAAGCGGGGCAGGAACCAGCTACAGGACAGTTGCCAGACTGTCCAACGGTTCTTCAGTGACCGTAATCGGTGAGGAGACAGCGTCAGACGGAGTCCTCTGGTATAAGATCCGTTTTACAGGGAGCCAGGGGGCGCAGACCACAGGCTATGTGTCCAGTCAGTATATCAAACTGGCTTCCCAGAATGTGCCGGTGGACAGCGACTTTGAATCCTACATGACACAGCAGGGATTTCCGGAGAGTTATAAGCAGGGGCTCCGGGAACTGCACGCCAAGTATCCAAACTGGCGTTTTACAGCTTTTCAGACAGGACTGGACTGGAATACGGCAGTGGACGAGGAGAGCAAGATTACGAGAAATCTTGTAGCCAGAAGCAGCATTTCTTCATGGAAGTCAACGGAAACAGGAGCTTATGACTGGTCTACGGGAACATGGCCCGGCTTTGACGGGAGTTCCTGGGTAGCAGCATCCCGAGACATTATCAGCTACTATATGGATCCGAGAAATTTTCTCAATGAAACCTACATATATCAGTTTATGGATCAGGCCTATGACTCTTCCATTCATTCGAAGGAGGGCCTTGCAGATATGGTGGCTGGAACCTTTCTTGAGGGAACAGCGGCTCCGGGCGGAGCATCCGGCAGCAGAGGAAGTGACCAGAGCGGTTCCGGTTCGGGAGGCTCATCCGGCGGGCCAGGCGGAGACTCTCAAAGCTCCGGCAGCGGGACAGGCTCAGGAGGAAGTCCGGATGGGGGGGAGATTGCTCCAGGACAGACAGGAGGCCCCGGAGCGGCGGCTGAGGTGCCTTTCCGGTATGCAGATGAAGAACCCGTTCTCTCTGCGGTCAGCCGTCCGGTGAACCTGGTAACCGCATATGGCCCGGGAATGGAGGGCACAGGCAGCGAAAACGGCAGTCAGGGAAATTCAGAATCCGCTACAGGCGGCTCCTCAGAGGGGCGTCCCTATGTAGATATTATCATGGACGCCGCTGCCCAGTCAGGTGTGAGCCCGTATATTATCGCCTCCATGATCCTGGTGGAGCAGGGTAAGCAGGGAACGGGGCGCAGTATTTCCGGCACGGTGTCCGGCTATACGGGATATTATAATTTCTTTAATATCGAGGCATACCAGTCCGGCTCCATGAGCGCAGTGGAAAGAGGACTCTGGTGGGCATCCCAGTCTGGAAGCTACGGGCGCCCCTGGAATACCAGGGAGAAATCTATCCTGGGCGGAGCAAAATGGTATGCAGAAAATTACTTAAACCGCGGTCAGGATACCTTATACCTGAAAAAATTCAATGTGCAGGGAAGCAGTCCCTACACCCATCAGTATATGACAAATGTACAGGCAGCGGCGTCCGAGGGAGCAGAGCTTGCCAAGATTGCATCTTTGAAAAATACGGCTCTGGAATTTTCCATTCCCGTATTTAACAATATGCCTGACACAGCCTGCGCACAGCCCACCCTGGATGGAAGCCCCAACAACAAGCTTTCAGGACTGGGTGTAGACGGCTTTGCCCTCACTCCTACCTTCAGCAGAGATACAGAATCTTATGATTTGATTGTGGATCCGTCAGTTGAGAGTGTAACGGTGGAGGCATCTGCCATTGACTCCAAGGCAACTGTAAGCGGAACAGGAACCGTTGCCCTGCAAAGTGGAATCAACGATATTACCGTCTCCGTGACAGCAGAAAACGGACATGTGAGAAACTATGTTATCCATGTGGTCAGACAGAATAACGGGCCGACCTATTCCGATTCCATTGACAGCGGAGTATCTTCCGGAGGAGGAATCGGTCCTGGAGGTACTGCAGGTCCCGGCCAGGATACGAGCGTGGAGATAGTAGGACCTCCGGGAAGCTCAGGAAGTTCGGGTACTGGAAATTCCGGCTCGGAGGGAACGGGAGGACAGTCTGCAGCTCCGGGCGGAACCGGAAACGGAGCTGTGGAACCCATAGCGCCGGACGGAAGCGTGGGAAGCTTCGGCCAAGAGGAGAACAGTTCCGGGATTCAGGGGCCGGATAGCGCTGGCTCTTCCTCAGCTGCACCAGGGCAGAACGCCGGCTCCCAGAACTCTGACGGCTACAGGACAGTGGCAGCCCAGACTTCGGCTGCTGCCCTGGCTTCCCAGATGCAGTCGGAGGGAGCCGGAACCATCGTAAAAGTATACAATTCCTCCGGCGCGGAAGTGACGGGGAATGTAGGCACGGGAAATCTGGTGCAGACCTACGGTTCAGACGGAGAACCGGCAGCCAGATATACGGTGGTTGTCCGGGGCGACAATACCGGGGACGGCAAACTGAATGTGCTGGATATTTTGAATGCCCAGCGTCATATTTTAGGGCTTGGCTCCCTGGCAGGAGCCTGCGAGAAGGCCTCGGACATAAATGGCAACGGGAAGATTGACATTACAGATGTCCTGGCTATGCAGAGAGATGTGCTGGGAATTGAAAAGCTGAGTTGATAAACTAGACGGGAGTAAGTATGAACAGAAGAATCAGAAATTTTGCCATATGCTTCATCGCCGCCTTCGTGATGGCGGCAGTGATGCCCTTTCAGATTTTGACGGCTTTTGCTGCGACAGCAAAGATCACTTTTAATGATCCAAAACCGGCAGTGGGGACAGAGTTTACTGTGACAGTGAAAGCTGCCACGACAGATGGAAACATGGGAGGGGCGGATATAGTTCTCTCCTATGATCCTGCTGTGATAGAATTTGTCAGCGGAAACAATGCCAACGGCGGTGCAGGGACGGTGCGCCTTGTGGGAACTATGGACTCTGCCAATACAAAGAGTTTTGATTTCAGTCTGAAATTTAAGGCTCTGCAGGCAGGAGAGACTACAATCAGCGTCAGCAGCTCTGAACTGTATGACGCTGATATGCAGGCTATGACGGTGAGTCACACAGGAAATTCTGCTGTAAAGGTTCAGGCCCCGTCTACCTATTCCAGCGAGGCCTCTCTGTCATCTTTAAAGATTTCACCTGGAACCCTTACGCCGGCCTTTTCACCGGAGGTCACCTCCTACACCGCGAGTGTGGGAGCAGAAGTGAATAAAATTGCAGTCAGTGCAGAGAGAAAGGATTCCAAGGCAAAGCTGGTGGTATCCGGGGACAGCAATCTGCAGCCGGGTAAGAATCAGGTGGTCTGCAAGGTAACAGCTGAGGACGGGAAAACGGTTAAAAATTATACGATCACTGTGACAAAGGCCGCCGCCGGCGAGAGTCAGGCTCAGACGGCCAGCGAGAGCGCAGGAGAAACAGAGGCGGCTGTAGTCGGAGAGCTGAAGGCAGAGATAGACGGAACAGAGTACAGCGTGGCTTCGTCCTTCGACCAGTCTCTGCTTCCGGCTGGCTACACAGCCTCCTCTGCTGTCTACCAGGATACGGAAATCATGGCAGGCGTGAACGGCGATTTGACAGTGATCTACCTTCAGGACGAAGGGGGAGCCGGAAGCTTCTGGTTCTACAACAGTGAGTCGGGAGAGCTTGCTCCATATGCCACGATCCACGTAAGCGAGAAGAATATAACGGTCCTTCCAATTGATGACAGCGTGGAAATACCGGAAGGATTTTCAGAGACAACGATCCAGCTGAATGGAGACTACAAGGTAGAGGGCTGGGTGTGGGCAACTGACACGGAGCAAAGATACTGTGTGGTCTACGGTATGAATGAAAACGGCGAGAAGGGCCTGTACCGTTATGATATAGGGGAGAAGACGATTCAGAGATACTTTGAGGACCCGGCAATTCAGAGTTCCTACTCGGATGAGGAAGTAGAGGCGTATATCAACGAATTCAATGAGATATATAAGCTGTACCGCCTGCGTCTGGTAATTATCGTAGCCCTGGGCGCAGTCTGCGTGATTCTGCTTGTGATGGTGATCCTGCTTCTGAAAAAGAAGGGAGGGGATCATGACGGGGAGGACAGCAGCCGCGGCAGCAGTCAGGCTCCGGGAGCTTCTTCCAGAAAAAAGGGAACAGAGGCGCCTAGACAGATACCTCCTTCAGGAAAGGGAGAAAACCAGGCTCCAAGGAGCTATGGAGACGGACGGCGGACAGCCGGGCGAGAGCAGCAGAGCGCTTCTGAAAGGCGCGAGGAAGCGGGCAGGCCGGGAGAGTTCAGCCGGAATGGTAAGCGTCCTGAGCGGAGAGAGGAAGCCTGCAGGGAGATTCCCCCTTCAAGAGTTCCACGGCGTGAAGGTTCCGGAAGAGAAGCCTCGGAATCTTACAGCCAGAGAGCGAGACATGAGGAGGCAGCTTCCAGGGAAGAAAGAGGACAGCGCTCTGAGCGTAACCAGAGGACGGATATGACCAGAGAGACGTACCGTGGCCCGGAGAGAGCTGAGGAGCACAGGAGGGGCGGATATACCCGCCCGGCCCAGGAGAGAACAGCGGCCGGCAGAGACAGAATGCAGGAGAGCAGAAGAGAACAGGAGCTGGAATTTGAGGAGATCAGGCGGCGTCCTCAGTCTCAGAGGCCGTCTGCGTCCACAGAAAACGGGCGAAGAGAGGCTTATGGGAGAAATTATGACTATCCGGAAGAGAGGGATTCTTACTCACAAAGAAGAACATCTCCCCGCCCGGACAGGAGAAACAGTCCGGACAGAAGAAACAGAGGAGACAGCCCTGATTTTGTAGATCTGGATGAATAAAGAGAAAAATGGAAAGGCGGCATAAGGTATATCACTTTATGTCGTCTTTTTGCAGAACAAAGCAGGGAAAATCCGGACAGAACGCGGATTGCCCTCTGAACGCAATCATCAGCCGGAAAAGTTTGTCTTGACGGCTTGGACCGTATTGTTATATACTAAGTATAACAGATATAACGAAAGATGGTGAGCCTATGATATTGGAAATTGATTTTAACAGTGATGAAGCTCTCTATATCCAGCTGAGAAATCAGATCATTGTAGGAATTGCCACAGATCGGCTCAGGGAAGGGGATTCTCTTCCGTCTGTCCGGCAGCTGGCTGACAACATCGGCATTAACATGCATACAGTCAATAAGGCATATTCTGTATTAAAGCAGGAAGGTCTTGTGAAGCTGGATCGCAGAAGAGGAGCCGTTATCTGTCTGGATGCCGACAAGATGCGGGCCATTGATGAGATGAGAAGGGATCTGGGCGTAGTTCTGGCCAGGGGCTGCTGCAAGCATATCAGCAGGGCTGAGGTGCATGAGCTGGTGGATTCCATTTTCGATGCCTTTTCCGGAGACGGGAAAGGCTATTAGGGCTCCTCTTTTGTCTGTGCTTACCATAAGGCTGCGACAGAAAACCCCATGGAGGATAAGATATGTTGTGTGAGAGATGTAAAATCCGCGAGGCAAATATTAAATATACAGAGGTGATAAACGGCGTGAAGACAGAGCATAATCTCTGTGCTCAGTGCGCCAAGGAGCTGGACTTTGGCCAGTATTCGGCGATTTTTGACGGGGATTTTCCTCTGGGAAAGCTCCTGTCAGGCCTTCTGGGGCTGGAAAATGCCTCTCCGGAGGAGGAGAATATTCAGGAGATCGCCTGCCCGACCTGCGGGACTACTTACGAGGCGTTTGTGGAAAACAGCCGTTTCGGGTGCCCGGACTGCTACCGGGTATTTGACCTTCTTATCGGAGAAAAAATAAAGAAGCTCCAGGGAAATGACTGCCACACAGGGAAAAAACCCAGGTTTCAGATAGAGGAGAAGGAAACCCATGTGGAAAAGGACGGAGAGATGAGGCTGTCCAGGGAGGAGGAGATTCGGGAGCTGGAGAGAAAGCTGAAGGAGGCTCTCCGGTGTGAGGAATATGAGACGGCCGCCCGGTGCAGGGATCGGATCAGGGCATTGAAGGAGGGCGGCGAAGATGAGTAAGTGGTACGAGGAAGCAAGGAGTGCGTCCCGCGGGATTATCGCCAGCCGCGTCAGGCTTGCGAGAAACTGGGAGGAGTACAGATTCTCCGGAAGTCTGTCCGACGATGAGGCAGAGCTGATGCTTGAAAGGCTGAAAAAGGAGCTGAGAGGCCTCCCTGACACAGACGGGCGCGACTATGAGTATCTGGATTTAAGAAGGCTTTCAGAACTTGACCGGATGGCGTTAAAGGAGAGGCGGCTGATCAACAGAAGCATGATGGAGAAAAAGACTCCCGGAGGCCTTATTGTGTCTGAGGATGAGAGGGTCAGCCTGATGCTGAACGGGGATGACCATATCAGGATACAGGTTATGGGACAGGGCATGTCTCTGTGGGAGTGCTATGAGAGGGCAGACTGCCTGGACGACTATATCAATGAGAAGATTCCCTATGCCTTCAGTGAGAAATACGGCTATCTGACTACCTATCCTACCAATGTGGGAACCGGGATGAAGGCGTCTGTTATTGTCCATCTTCCAACGCTCTCTATCAGCAAAAAGTTTCAGGATCTTCTGGGAGACATGGGGCGGTTCGGGGCCGCTGTCCGTGGCGTCTATGGGCGTCCCGGAGAGAACCCCGGCGATCTCTACGAGGTGACAAACCAGAAAACTCTGGGGCTTTCAGAGAAAGAAATTTTGGAGCTGGTGGAAAATGTGGCTGTCCAGCTCACGGATCAGGAGAACCAGGTGAGGAAGCTGTCGCTGGAAAAGCACCGGCTGATGAGGGAAGACGAGGCGTATAAATCCTACGGCGTGCTCCGGTATGCCAGAAGAATGGCAGAGAAAGATGGCCTGACCTTCCTCTCCCATTTGATGGCAGGGATGGCAGACGGGATAGTCAGAATGAAGGAGCCCTGCTCTGTCTACGGATTGATGTTAGAGATCCGGAATGCAAATCTTCAGAAAAATTCCAGCCGTCCCCTCGACAAGGAGGAGCTGGAAGTGGCGAGAGCGGCCTATATCCGCTCACATCTGCCCCAGATAGAAGTATAGAGAGACGGAAATCAACTGAAACATTACAGGAGGAATTATATTTTATGATAGATCGCTTTACAGAAAAGGCCAGGGAGGCAATTCGCCTGGCAGTGGAGACAGCGGGAGAGCTGGAACACGGCTATGTGGGAACAGAGCACCTGCTTCTTGGTCTGCTCCGGGAGGGCACAGGAGTGGCTTCCATGATTCTGGAGCACTACGGTGTGACGGAGGAGAAGGTTCTCGCCCTGATGGAGCGGCTGATCTCGCCGGCAGCTCCAACCAGGCTGAAGGGGGAGCTGGAATATACGCCAGGGGCAAGGAGGACGCTGGAGGCAAGCTACGAAGAGGCAGTTCTCTTTAAGGCACCGCTTATCGGCACGGAGCATATCCTGATTGCCATGATTAAAAATGGAAAGTGCACGGCTGCCAGGCTCTTAAATACCATGAATGTCAATATCCAGAAGCTGTATGTAGATCTGCTTTCCGCTATGGGAGACGACGCCCCGGCAGGAAAAGAAGAGCTGGCAGGAAAGGCGAAAAGAGAGAAGGGGGATACTCCGAATCTGGATCATTTCAGCAGAGATCTGACCCAGATGGCCAGGGAAGGCAGGCTTGATCCGGTGATCGGCCGTGAGACAGAGATGCGGCGTGTAGTCCAGATCCTGAGCAGGCGCACGAAGAACAATCCCTGCCTGATCGGTGAGCCGGGAGTGGGAAAGACGGCAGTGGTAGAGGGGCTTGCCCAGCTGATCGTGAGCGGGGATGTGCCGGAAACCATCGCCGGAAAGCGGGTAGTGAGTCTTGATCTGTCAGGGATGGTGGCTGGAAGCAAGTACAGAGGAGAGTTTGAGGAGAGAATTAAAAAGGTGCTTTCCGAAATCAGGGAAGATGGGAACATCCTGCTCTTTATCGACGAGATCCACACGATCATCGGTGCCGGAGGGGCGGAAGGCGCTATAGATGCCTCCAACATTCTGAAGCCCTCCCTGGCAAGAGGAGAGCTGCAGCTCATCGGCGCCACAACTGTGGAGGAGTACCGTAAGTATATTGAAAAGGATGCCGCTCTTGAGAGAAGGTTCCAGCCGGTTATGGTGGAGGAGCCCACCGAGGAGGAGTCCTTTGCGATTCTGAGAGGACTGCGCGGCCACTATGAGGAGCATCACAAGGTGGAGATCACAGATGAAGCCCTCAGAGCCGCTGTCAGGCTGGCCGCCAGGTATATCAATGACAGATTCCTCCCGGACAAGGCGATCGATCTGATCGACGAGGCAGCCTCCAAGATCCGGCTGACTGTTTACACAGAACCGGAGGAGATTAAAAATCTGGAGGAAGAAGTCAAAAAGCTGGAGGATGAGAAGGAAAACGCTATTCGGGAGGAGGCCTACGAGAAGGCAGGGGAGATAAAGAAGGAGCAGAGCAGCAGGCTGGAACAGATTGAGAAGCTCCGAGAAAAATGGCAGGAGGAAAAGAGCCAGAGAAAGCTGGTTGTGGGAGAAAATGAGATAGCCGATGTGGTTTCTGAGTGGACAAAAATCCCTGTCAGAAAGCTGTCTGAGGGCGAGTCAGAAAGGCTTCTGAAACTGGAGTCTGTGCTTCACGAGCGCGTAGTAGGCCAGGAGGAGGCAGTGGCAGCCGTGGCCAAGGCTATCCGAAGAGGCAGAGTGGGACTCAAGGATCCAAAGAGGCCTATTGGCTCCTTCCTGTTTCTCGGGCCTACTGGAGTGGGAAAGACAGAGCTGTCCAAGGCGCTGTGCGAGGCTATGTTTGGAACAGAGCATGCCATGATCCGCGTGGACATGTCGGAGTACATGGAAAAGCACAGTGTATCCAGGATGATCGGCTCTCCGCCAGGCTATGTCGGCTACGATGAGGGCGGGCAGCTCAGTGAAAAGGTGAGGAGAAATCCTTACTCTGTGATCCTCTTTGATGAGATTGAAAAGGCACACCCGGATGTATTCAATATTCTTCTGCAGATACTCGACGACGGTCACATCACCGACGCCCAGGGCAGGAAAATTGACTTTAAGAATACGATTCTCATTATGACCTCTAATGCAGGGGCGCAGAATATTATTTCTCCGAAGCGGCTGGGCTTTGCGTCGGAAAATGACGAGAAGGCCAATTATGAATTTATGAAGGAGCGGGTGATGGAGGAGGTAAAGCGCCTGTTTAAGCCGGAGTTTTTAAACAGGATCGATGACATTACCGTATTCCATCCGCTCAGCAGAGAAAATATCAGGGCTATCGCCGCAATTATGGTGGCCTCCATCGCCAAGAGAACGAAGGAGCAGATGAACATTGCTCTTACAGTGGACAGCAGTGCCAGAGATTACCTGGCCGAAAAGGGATATGACGAGAAGTACGGCGCAAGGCCTCTCAGGAGGACGATTCAGACCCTGATTGAAGACAGGCTGTCCGAGGAAATTCTCTCAGGTACTTTTAAGAGCGGGGATGAGGTGACGGTGAAGAAGGGGAAAGACGGACTTATTTTTTCCAAAAAGTCCCGGACGGGCAGAAAAGGACGGACACCGGCCGCAGAGAAGAAGGCTGAACAGCTGCAGCAGATATCTGAGTCTAATTAGCACTTACAGAAGTAATTGGGAAAATTGGGGAAACCACTGCTGAAAAATAAAAGATAGCTCCATTTATATCTAAGCCGGTTTCCGGAATAGCAGAGATACAAATGAGCGGGGAACGCAAAGGACGGTAAAATTAATGAAACGATATCACCTATTAAGACAACTTAAAAAGTCTGGGGCACTTTTTCTGGCGGCGGTTCTGACTCTTCAGAACGGATTTGGCGCGTGGGGAGCGGCGCCCTATGGAGAAACAGAGACAGCGGGGCTTTCCAGCCAAAACAGCTCCTTTGTCAGTTTTCCCAGCCGTTTTGAGGATGTAATGCCGGAAGGGTATAAGGAGCAATATTATATTTTTTCCCTGGACAGCAAATGCGACCTGACGATTTCGGTAACCTTTGAGGACAGCTCCAGCCCATACGGTGCGGAGCTTTTGGACAGCTCTCTGTCCAGGCTGGGCATTTCCGAGAGAAAGAACGGCCAGCGGCTTGTCCGAAAAGAAGTGCGGGCCGGAACGTATTTTCTTCGGGTATTCTCAATGGGAGAACAGGAAGAGCCCCAGCCTTTTACGGTTTCCATTCAAAAAATGGATCTGTCCGCTTCCACGGTAAAAAAGACGGATTTTTCGGATCTGCACATGGTGGCTGCCCTGCAGGGTTCGGACTCGCCTTACCAGATGAATGGAAGAAGCCCCTACTACACTTCGGTCCCTAACCCCGATACAGGTCAGATCGTTTGGGAGAAACTGGAGAATCCCAGTTATTCAGGAAGAGGAGTAAACAGCGGAGGAACTTATCCAATGCCTCAGAGCTATTATTCCTCCTGGCTGGGGCCGGTGGAGGAGAGCGCTCTGCCAATGGATAGTATTCGGGATTTGGAGGGCTCGGAAACTTATGAAGAGTATGATAAGTATCTCCAGGAGGAGGGGATTGTCTATGAAAGCGGGTATGAACCGGCGATCCATGTGCAGAATGGAATTGCCCTTCCGAAGCGGTACCGGTTTATCAATGGAGACGGAAGCGAAGAGGAAAATCCCGGGTGGGAGGAGCATTTAAAAAATGCCATTATGACTTATGGAGGCGTGACAGCTGGAATATACTGGGGTTCGCTGGCCTGTGAAAAACCGGAAAACTACTATTTTAACGGATGGGAGTATTACCTGCTAAGATACGACAACGGGAATCCGGTCTACACTCTGGCCAACGATTTTGACCGGGGAAATATAGCTATGGTGAATCACGAGGTAGTGATCGTAGGATGGGATGACAATTATTCAAAAGATAATTTCCGCTATGTGATCGACCGGGATGTGGAGCCGCTTCCGGATGCAACAGCCAGCAATGCGCTGAAAGCTCTGCCTGAGTCCGAGCCTGAGCCTTCTGCCAAAAAGGCACGGGTTCAGAAAGCCACAGATTCCAATGCAGACATGGAAATTCCGGAGCGCGGGGATGACGACGATGACCGCCGCCCTCAGAAAGCTACGGATTCCGACGCGGATTATGAAGAGCCTGAGCAGAGGCCGAAAACCGCCGAAGAGGAAGAGCTGGAAGAATGGCTGAATTCTATGCTCCCAGAGGAGGACGGAGCATGGATAGTCCGGAATTCCTGGGGAGACAGTGCCGGGGAGGACGGCTACTACTATGTGTCCTACTGCGACAGAAGGCTTGTTTCCACCGATAATGCCTGGGCATATGAGGCTACGGAGACGGCAGACAATTACAATAAAATGTATCAGCTTACAAGTCTTCCGTATAACGCAGAGTTAATTTGGACCACCACTGCAAATCAGCTGATGACCTCAACGGTTTTTACTGCAGAGGAAGACGCAGCCGATGTTCTTAAGGCAGTTTCTTTTGATCTCCTGAACAATAATGTTCACTATGAGATTGCCGTCAATCAGGGAGATGACGTCGGCAAAGGATGGAACGAAGAAAATGTTTACGCCTCCGGCTCCAAGATGTATGCCGGATATTATACCGTACGCCTGGATAAGACCATCCTGCTGCAGCCGGGAGAGCCATTTGAGATTATTCTGAAAATAGAAAACGACGGCAGTGAAACCCTGGCTGTGCCAATGGTAATGAACAATAGCGGAATTGCAAATATTCCAAAGCAGAAGAGGATTTGCTTTCTGTATGATCCGGCTGAAGGGGAAGACTGGATTGACATGGGGAATGGGTTCATGGAGGATAATAGATCAAACAACTACTACGCATATTTTTCCATGAAGGCCCTGTGCAACGATGCGTCTCTGGAGGAAGGAAAAACGGAGCAGATTTCAGAACTTGAGATAGACCCGGATGTCTATTATCCTATGACAGAGCATACTTCTGAAGAAAATGAGACAGAGGGAGAAGTGCTTTCAGGCCAAGAGGAGGAAACCTGTTATGTCTATGAAGGACACATTCTGCAGACACAGGAGAAACCCTCCTTGCGGGAGACTGGACAGGCCGGAGAACTGGACATCATGCTTCCAGAGTCATTTGACCTGCGGGATGCCGGTGTCCTGACACCAGTCAGAGATCAGAGGTTTACAAATACCTGCTGGGCCTTCGGCTCAACAGCTGCAGTGGAATCCAGCTATCTTCTGAATGGAAGCAACCTGTATGATTTTAATTATTCTTCTGCAGTCAGCCTTGATACACAGCTTCCCATCACAGAGGAGGGCACTGTGCTCTATTATTTCGATCAGAATGACGAGGGCACGATGGATGATGCAAGATTCTGCCCCAGCCTTCTCTCCTGGGATAACGGTCCCGTAGAGGACGAAAACGATAAGCTGAAGTGGGAGTTTTCCGGTGACCTTTCCGCCGTGGATTTTTCAGAGCTTGACGGGGAAACAGACGGTACCCGGATGACAGAGAGCGGTGAGGAAGTTCTGCTGTTTACTCCTAAAGCGAGCGGAACTCTTACAGTAAAAGTCAGCTCCGCCAGTGATCCCACCAAGACAGCTGCCTGCCAGGTAGTGCTGGTGGAGGAAAATCAGGTGGATCGAATTCAGATCTTCCCGGAAACCATGAGGCTCAGGGTGGGAAGCACCCAGACTCTTCAGGTTTCCATAGAAGGCGGCGATACGGAGACTGTCCCGGTATTTTCCTCAGACAATCCGGGCATCGCTTCAGTGGATGATAAGGGAACAGTCATCGGTCTGCGCAGAGGAACCACAGTGATCCGCGCCCGCGCCGGCGGAAAAGAGGCGTCATGCACCGTGGAGGTCTGGGATTCCCGCGGCAGCTCAGGCAGAGGCTCTGAAAGCAGACAATCCGGAAGAAGCCAAGACAGCAGTGCTGTAGTAGGGACCTGGACGATGGCTGAGGATGGCTCCTGGAGCTTTTCCTCAGGAGAGACTGTGTATCGCGACAGCTGGGGATACCTTCACAATCCATACGCAAACCAGGGAAATGGAGAGTCAGGCTGGTTCAGGTTCGATTCGGAGGGTAAGATGGTCGTCGGATGGTATCAGGATCTGGATGGACGCTGGTATTACCTGAATCCGGTATCAGACGGAAGCTTAGGAAAAATGCTTACCGGCTGGCAGTGGATCCCGGATGCCTCGGGGCGGGAATACTGCTACTACTTTTATCCTGATTCCGGCTCACCCATGGGTTCTATGGCGGCAGGTTTGACGACACCGGACGGATACTCGGTCAATGAACAGGGCCGCTGGTGCGTGGACGGAGAGGAACAGACCCGGTGAGCATGATACCAGCTGAACGCGGTACCGGCAGGCCGGGCGCAGGCAGCACAGTTTTACGGCTCCGTCGGTGACGGCTGTTTTCGGGATGAGCGAAGAGTCTGCAATTAAAAAATAAGACCGGGACGTCAGCGCCGCTGCCTGGATAGAGCAGAATAGTTCTGCAGAGAGAGTCTTGATTTCAGAAAAACTCTGCAGAACATTTGACAGAAATGCAGGCGGGACAGGAGTAAAAAACGTCTGGTTTTTTAAACAGAACTGTGATAGAATAATTTCTACACAAGCACATAAGAAATACCAGGAGGGCAAACATATGCCAGTAGTAAATGAATTAATCCGCATTGAAGATGACGGCACCATCAGTTTCGGCGATTATAAGCTGACAGACAAGGCGAAGCTGGATAATTTTGAGTACAGAGGAGATCTGTACAAGGTAAAGACCTGCCAGGAGATCACCAAGCTTGAGAGAAACGGACTGTTTGTATATGAGTCAGTTCCGGGAACTGCTGTCAGCCATTTTTCTGTGGACGACGCAGCCGTTGAGTTTAGCGTGGAGGGTGACAAGGATGCCCAGGTAACGATTCAGTTGGAGGATGACTGCGAGTATGAGGTATTTGTGGACGGGGCCGCAGTGGGAGGAATGAAGACGAATTTAAGCGGAAAGCTCGTGGTCAGCGTGGAGCTGAATCAGGGAGCGGCAGCCCAGATCAGGGTTGTGAAGCGCTGATACTGTACGACAGAACGCCAGGTATTCTGAGGTGAAAAGCAGAGCAGTTGCCATAGATGCAAAGATGACGGATGGAGGCCCTTTACAGAGGGCCTCCATCTGTTTCCTGTATCCGGTCCTGCAAGCGAAGCGAGGGCTGTGCAGAAAAGGGCCAGGGATGAGCCGGCATATGCCTGCTGCATCTGCCTGTCAGACAAGAAGGAGCCGGGCACCGAGGAAACGGAAAGAGGAGTAAAGGAGATTGAACAGTGGCAAAGACTAGAGTGACAGCATTTTTTTGCAGCGAGTGCGGATATGAGTCTGCGAAGTGGATGGGACAGTGTCCCGCCTGCCGTGCGTGGAATACCATGGTGGAGGAGCCGGTGGCCTTCCAGACTGCCAAAAGTGCGGGAAAGAGAGGTCTGGGCGCGGCAGCGGGAATTTTGGGAAGAGAGGGAAGCTCTGCGCCCGGAAAGAACCCTGCAGGGAGGAGCGGCCTTGCAGGTACAGCGTCAGGGCTCGGGGCGGTCTGCCCTAAAAGCCTCTCAGAGATTGAGCTGGGGAGAGAGGAGAGGGCCGACACAGGCTTTGGGGAGCTGAACCGGGTGCTGGGAGGAGGGATCGTGAAAGGCTCTCTGGTTCTGGTAGGGGGCGATCCCGGAATCGGAAAGTCCACGCTCCTTCTTCAGGTATGCCGGAATCTGGCAGCAGGGGGGCAGAAGGTACTCTATATTTCCGGAGAGGAATCCTTAAAGCAGATTAAGATAAGAGCCAGCCGAATAGGGGAGATGAGCGACAGTCTGTGCTTTCTATGTGAGACAAATCTGGAAATGATTCAGGAGGTGGTAAGGAGGACGGCACCGGACACAGTGATCATTGATTCCATTCAGACCATGTACCTGGAGGAGATCACCTCGGCACCGGGAAGCGTCAGCCAGGTCAGGGAGTGCACGAATGTGCTGATGCAGATTGCAAAAGGACTTGGGATTACGGTGTTTATTGTGGGCCATGTGACAAAGGAGGGGGTGGTGGCCGGCCCCAGAGTGCTTGAGCATATGGTCGATACGGTCCTCTATTTTGAAGGCGATCGCCACGCGTCCTACAGGATTCTGCGGGGGGTGAAAAACCGGTTTGGCTCCACCAACGAGATTGGCGTGTTTGAGATGCGGGAGGAAGGGCTTGTGGAGGTGAAGAACCCTTCGGAATTTATGCTGGAGGGCCGGCCGGCCGGCGCTTCGGGAGCGGTGGCCGCCTGTCTGGTGGAGGGGACAAGGCCCCTGATGCTGGAGGTTCAGGCCCTTGTGACAAGAAGCAATTTCGGAATGCCCAGAAGAACTGCTGCGGGCACGGATTATAACCGTGTCAACCTGCTGATGGCTGTGCTGGAAAAGCGCTGCCGCTACGATTTGGGTCAGATGGATGCCTATGTAAATATAGCGGGAGGGCTGAAAATGAATGAGCCGGCCCTGGATCTGGCGATTGTGATGGCATTGATTTCCAGCTACAAGGACAGAGCGGTGGACGAAAAGACCGTTGTGTTCGGCGAAGTAGGGCTTTCCGGCGAGGTGCGCTCTGTATCCATGGCAGAACAGCGGGTCAATGAGGCGGTGAAGCTGGGCTTTGAGGCCTGCATCCTCCCGAGAATCTGCCTGGAAAAGATGAAGAGGAGGAGCGATATCCGTCTGATTGGCGTCAGCAGCGTGAAGGAGGCAGTGGCGATCCTATGAGAAACGAGGCTGGCAGGGGGCGTGAAGGCGCCCTTTCCCTTCTTCAGCCTGGGCAGATGCTGGCGGAAGGTCTCTCAATGCTGGACGGCGGGGGCAGACATTGCTGGCGGAGAAAAATGTATTAATTTGATATACAATATAAAAAAGATTAAAAAAATAAAAAAAACATTTGACATTGTAAAGGGGGTATGCTATTATATAGAAGTCGACGGCAGGAAAGAAAAAACGACGGCAGAATAAAAGAATAGAGGGGAATAGTTCAATGGCAGAGCAACGGTCTCCAAAACCGTTAATGGGGGTTCGAATCCCTCTTCCCCTGTTTTGAATGTGGCGCAAATCAGTTTGGTTTGCGCTTTTTATTTTGGAAAAGAAACTCTCCGCAGGGAGTTTGACTGCCCTGCCTGTCTCTGGCAGATGGAAACTGCCCGGAGAGGTGCCGCAAATGGCAAAGCAGGGTTATGTAAAAAGTTTGTGAAAAATGTAAAAACAGACAAATGTTTGTGCTGAAAAATTATTTAAAATATGCATCTAGTGATAATCAGATCTATTATCAGATGAGGAAAATGATTTTTTGCATAAAGAACAACAGAAAAAACCAGTTTTCCTGAGAAGAAATAGACGACGGGTTAATTTTCCGGCGCGGAGGGAAAAATTTGACAAAAATCGCCGCGTCATGGTATAAATGGTTGAAATCCAAAAATACTATAGATTGAAATCATCGTAAAAGGAGTTAATAATTATGAAGCAAAAACGGATTATGTTACCAACCGTTGAAGAGGCTAAGGAATTTGTGGCAGCTGCATCAAGATGTGACTTCGATATTGATGTATTCTATAACCGTATTATAATTGATGCAAAATCTCTTTTAGGTGTTTTAAGTCTGGATCTTACCAGAGTTCTTACCGTTGAGTATAATGGAGAAAACGAAGAGTTCGAGTCTTTCCTTGAGGAAAAGGCAGCCACAAATACAGCCGCTTAATCAGCGGGACAAAAATGAGAGATGCAGCCCTGCCTTCATGGCGGGCTGCTCAGAAGGATTTTCCGAGAGGGGAAACTGTCGAGTGGGACGGTTTCCCTTTTTTCTTTGAAGGAATCGGAGAGAAAGAAACCAGTGGCGCCGGCGCCGTCTTGTCTGTATAATAATAGCGGATAAATTTTGGCGGGTGAGCAGTTTTAAGGAGAGGGGGAAACAGAAATACATGAGTGAGGGGAGAGAGCAGGTAAAGGTATCTGTCCGAAATCTGGTGGAGTTCGTTCTCCGCTCCGGAGATATCGATAATCGGCGGACGGCAGGCGCGCAGAAGGAGGCCATGCTGGCCGGCAGCAGGATACACAGGAAGATACAGAAGCGGCAGGGGCCTGAGTACCGGGCCGAGGTTCCTCTGAAATTTGAGGTGGAGGAGGATGGGTTTCTACTTATTATAGAGGGAAGAGCTGACGGGATTATCGAGGATGCGTCAGGAGTGACCATTGATGAGATAAAGGGCATATATATGGACGTGGAGGAGCTGAAGGAGCCGCTCTATGTCCATCTGGCTCAGGCCATGTGCTACGCCTGGTTTTACATGAACGACAGAAACCTTTCTGAAGCGGCAGTCCAGGTGACCTACTGCAGTCTGGACACAGAGGAGATACGGAGGTTTCGGTTCGTAAAGACCTTTGAGGAACTGGAGGAATGGTTTAAGGGGCTGATACACGAGTATGTGAAATGGGCCAGGTACCTTTATCACAACGGGCTGAGACGCGACGAGTCGCTGAGGACGCTTCAGTTTCCCTTCCCCTACAGGGAAGGCCAGAGGGAGCTGGCTGTGGCGGTGTACAGGACGGTCAGCCGGAAAAAAAAGCTGTTTATCCAGGCGCCTACAGGGATTGGAAAGACGCTGTCCACGATCTTTCCGGCCCTGAAGGCCATAGGAGAGGGGTACGGGGACAAGCTGTTCTACCTGACAGCCAAGACTATTACCCGGTCAGTAGCCCAGGAGGCCCTGGAAATTCTGAGGGAAGAGGGACTCTATTTTCGCTCTGTAACCATTACGGCCAGGGATAAGCTGTGCTTTCTCGAAAAGCCGGAGTGCAACCCGGATGCCTGCCCCTATGCAAAAGGTCATTTTGATCGGGTAAACGACGCTGTCTATGAGATCATTCACAGGGAATTCGGGATTACCAGGGAGACGGTTCTGCGGTATGCTGAGGAGTTTCAGGTCTGTCCCTTTGAATTCTGCCTGGACATCAGCAATTTCGTGGACGGAATTATCTGTGACTACAATTACGTGTTTGATCCTGACGTGCGTCTGAAAAGGTATTTTGCCGAGGGCGTGAAAGGAGAGTATATCTTCCTGATTGACGAGGCCCACAATCTGGTGGGGAGAGCCCGGGAAATGTACAGCGCCGCTGTGGTGAAGGAGGACTTTCTGACTGTAAAAAGGCTGACAAAGGGGCGCTCGCCGAAACTTTTAAGGCTCCTTGACCGGGTGAACCGGCTGATGCTGGAAATGAAGAGGGAGTGCGGCGGGTATGAGCTTCTCTCAGATGCAGGCCCTCTCGTTCTGGCTCTTGGCTCCCTCTTTTCGGAGATGGAAAAATTTCTGGATGAATACCGGGAGTTTCAGGATCGGGAGCTGGTGCTTGACCTGTACTTTTCGGTCAGGAGTTTTTTAAATATCTATGAGCGGGTGGACGAGCACTACCGGATTTATTCCAGGATTCTGGAGAACGGAGACTTTTCTGTGCGGCTGTTCTGTGTCAACCCCATCAAAAATCTGGGAGAATGCCTGGAACAGGGAAATTCGGCCGTATTCTTCTCTGCCACCATGCTTCCCATCCGCTATTACAGAGAGCTTCTCAGCAACTGCCCGGAGGACTATGCCGTCTATGTGAATTCGCCTTTTCCAAAGCAGAACAGGGTGATCCTGACAGCCAGCGACGTGAGCAGCCGCTACACCAGGAGAAACAGACACGAGTTTGGAAAGATTGCAGACTACATCGAGGCCATCGCAGAGGGAAAACAGGGGAATTACATGGTATTTTTCCCTTCCTACCAGTATATGGAAAAAGTGGAGGAGGTTCTGAGAGAGAGAGGCACAGACCTTGAGCTTCTGGTGCAGACGAATCATATGACAGAGGCAGACAAGGAAGAATTTCTGGGGGAATTTTCCAGAGAGAGGGAGAGAAGCCTTGCGGCTCTCTGCGTAATAGGCGGAATTTTCTCAGAGGGAATTGATCTGACAAACGACAGGCTGATCGGCGCATTAATTGTGGGGACAGGGCTTCCGCAGGTGAATGTGGAGCAGGAAATTTTAAAACAGTATTTCGAGGAGGGAGATGAAAACGGCTTTGACTACGCCTACCGCTACCCGGGCATGAACAAGGTTCTGCAGGCGGCGGGCCGGGTGATCCGAACCATGGATGACAGAGGGATTATTGCCCTCCTGGATGAACGCTTCCTGGAAAAGGATTATCAGGAGCTGTTTCCGAGAGAGTGGGACGAATACTTTATCGTAAACAGGAGAAATGTGAGACAGGCAGTGGAGGCCTTCTGGAGGCGGCAGGAGGAAGAGGCGCCTTAAGCCTCCTCCTGTTCCCGCTCCCGGCCCCCCAATAGCTCCATAAACTGTCTGGCTGCCTGGGAGATAGGAATGCTTTCATTGTGCACCACCACGAGCTGACGCTTCGGAAGAGCCTCCTCAAGCTCCAGGATGAACAGGCTGCTGTCGGAGGACGGGATGCAGAAATCAGGCACAAAGGCAATACCCAGGCCGATTTTGGCCAAATCGATCAGCAGATCATTGCTGCTCAGCTCAATTTCCGGCACCAGGTCAAGCTGATGCTTCTGGAACATGCTGTGGAGAAATTCGCTGGTGGTGCTTTTTTTGTCCAGCATGAGGATCGGATAGGTCTGAAGCTCCTCCAGGCTCAGCTTCCTGCCCTTCAGGGGAAAAAATTCCTCATTGGCGGCAAATACGTCGTGAAAGGGGCGCAGCATCTTGATGTTCTGTGTATTGGAAAGGGCCGAGTTGGGGTAGTTGGTGATGATAAAATCCACCTGCCCGTTTTCTAAGAGCTTTGCGCACTCGATGGAGGTGCGGTTTGTCACCTTGATGTGGATGTTGGGGTAGAGGCTGTGAAAGTGGCTCAGGAACGGGACGAGAAAATAGCGGCAGATGGTGTCGCTGGCTCCGATTCTGAGCTGGCCTCCGTTCAGGGTGTTGGCCTCCAGAAGCTGGTTTTCCCCCTTTTTAATCAGGTTCATGGCCGGCTCGATGTGTTTCAGAAGGATCTCCCCCTCAGGCGTGAGCTGAACCCGCTTGGTGCTTCTGATAAACAGCGTCTGGTTCAGCTTTTTTTCCAGAACCTTGATGGACTGGCTGACAGCAGACTGAGAGATGAAAAGCTGTTTGGACGCCTCGGAAAAGCTCAGGGTCGAGGCCACGTGATAGAATACTTTGTATAATTCGTAATTTATATCCATTATTAGTTCTCCTTATAAATGATACAGCTCATTTTAACACACTATGTCCTGGTTTGTAAATCCGTATATTTCTATTTTGCGGTGAATGTGATAAAATTAGCCTTGCAGGGCTTTGTGCGTGCACAGGGAGCCCTGTAAGGCGAATGTCCGCATCGGGCTGATAAGCGAGATGATAAAATGGTTACGTTCAAAGAACATACGAAACTGTGAACAGAAAAGATGAAATTCCGGAGCCGGACAGGAGGCAGGTTCCGGGCAGGAGTGAAGAAGAATGATAAAGACAGTGATCTCACTGGGACTTCCGGTGGAGGAAAATCTGATAATCAGAAAAAATGTCATAGAACCGCCAAAGCGCACAGGCAGAGAGAAGAGGATCTGTATTGTGACAGGGACCCACGGCGACGAACTGGAAGGACAGTATGTCTGCTACGAGCTGAACAGGAGGATCCGGGAAGGGATGGAACATCTGAAGGGAATTGTGGAGATCTATCCTGCGCTGAATCCTTTGGGGATTGATACCATTACGAGAGCTGTTCCCCTTTTTGACATGGATCTGAACCGTCTGTTTCCCGGAAAAAAGGACGGGTCCGTGGCCGAGCAGATAGCATTTAGCATACTGGAAGACATAAAAGGTGCCGATATGTGCATCGATATTCATGCCAGCAATATTTATATCAGGGAGATTCCACAGGTGCGCTTAAATGCCAGCACATCCGAAAACCTGGTTCAGTATGCAAAAAGGCTGAACACGGAATTTGTCTGGGTACATCCGGCATCCACGGTGCTGGAATCTACCCTGGCCCACAGCCTGAATATGGCTGGAGTTCCGACGCTGGTGGTGGAGATGGGCGTGGGAATGAGGATTACAGAGAGCTACTGCATGCAGCTGACAGACGGTATTTTCTGTCTGATGAAGGACCTGGGAATCTGGGACGGGGAGACGGTGAAGCCGAGGGAGCCTGTAGTGTCCCTGGATGGCAGGGTGGAGCTTCTGAATGCGGAGAGAGCGGGAATTTTTGTGCCGAAGGCGGAGCACGGCAGCCGAATCAGGAGGGGAGAAGTGCTGGGAGATATTGTGAACCCCCTCGACGGAACGGTGGAGGAAACCTTTTATGCTCCCTGCAGCGGCCTTGTGTTTACACTGAGAGCCTACCCGGTGGTGGAGACAGGCTCCCTGATTGCCAGGATACTTGATGAGGAGGGGGCGCAGAGGCCATGAGAACAGAAGTTATTTTTTCCATGAAGAGGGCCTGCCGGGAGGACTATCAGATAAAGGGGTACCGGTTCGGTCGGGGAGGGCAGAAGGCTGCCTGTATTGTGGGGCCTATGCGGGGGACGGAGATCCAGCAGCTTTATATCTGCTCTCAGCTTGTCAGAATGCTTAAGGAGATTGAATCCAGGGGAGGAATCGCAGGGGACAATGAGATACTTGTGATTCCGTCCTTAAACCAGCCGTCTGTCAACGTAAACCGCCATTTCTGGCCCACAGATAATTCCGATGTAAACAGGATGTTCCCGGGAGATCAGAAGGGGGAAACTACGAAGAGGCTGGCCGGCACTCTGTTTGAGAAAGCCAGAGGCTACAGTTATGGAATCCAGTTTTCAAGTCTGTACTCTGTGGGAGAGTTTGTTCCTCATGTGAGAATGCTCGAGACAGGGTATCACAGCCCCAGTCTTGCAAACCTGTTTGGCCTCCCCTACGTGATGATCCAGCGGACATCGGCTTATGATACGGCGTCCCTCAACTATAACTGGCAGTTAGAGGGAACCAGCGCTTTTTCCGTCTACACGGCGGCGACGGAGAATATTGATCAGGAGGCGGCTATCCAGTCAGCCTCGTCGGTGCTCCGCTTCCTGACCAGAATGGGGATCATCCGGTACAACAGCCACAGCGGCTACATTGCCAGTGTGATCACAGAGGAAGATCTGGCCAATGTGATTACCAGTGCGCCGGGATTCTTCATCAGAGAGAAAAATCCCGGGACAGAGGTTTCCTGCGGCGATGTGATGGCCACGATCATAGATCCCGGAACAGGGGAGATTGTGAGCCAGGTCCTTGCGCCTACGGATGGAATCGTATTCTATGCCCACACGAAGCCTCTTGTGTTTGAAGGGGAGGTTATTTTTAAGATTATCAGAAGGCTCCATGCGTAGAAGCAGGAGTCTGACGCGCAGGAAAGACAGAAACAGCCAACGGGAAATGCGCAAGAAAAGAATAGAAAAGGAGAGATACCATGAGAGAGGACAGAGCCTTTGAGGAAAAGGATTTTTACCAGATGTACCAGGATGAGATGGACTGCATCATTCCCTGCACTGAGGATGAGATGGAGGAGCTTTCCGAGGAGCTCCTGTCAGGAAACGAGAGGGCAAAAAAGCGCCTGATTGAGGGCTGCCTGGCCATGGCTGCCGAGCTTTCCGAGGAGTACAGAGACAGGGGACTTCCGGCAGGGGATCTGGTTCAGGAGGCCAATATGGCCCTTCTGCTTCTGGTCTCCGAATACGAGGGGGGAAATTTCCGGGCACAGGCGGAGGAACGTATCCGCGAGGCTCTGGAGACTGCCCTTGATATTCAGGATACTGAGCAGAAAATCGAGGAGGAGATGCTTGCGAGAGTGAATGTGTTAAAGGACATCTCTGCCCAAATGGCTGAGGAGCTGGGCCGCGAGGCGACGGTGGAGGAGCTGGCTGCACGCATGAAGATGACGGTGGAGGAGATCAAGGATATTATGAAGCTGACCCTGGACGCTATGAGCGTCAGCGGAGAATAAGGAGGCCTGCAGATGAAGCTGTATCTGATCCGGCACGGACAGACCTTGTGGAACAGTGAAGGGAAAATTCAGGGGAAGACGGACATCCCGTTAAATGAGACAGGCCTCCTGCAGGCGGAGCTTCTGGCAGAGGCTATGGAAAGATACCCGGTGACGGCCGTATATGCGAGTCCTTTAAAGCGGGCCTATCAGACGGCTGAATGTGTGGCAGGGCGGCAGGGACTTTCTGTCATTGCCGAGGAGGGGCTCAGAGAGGTGGATTTCGGGTTCTGGGAGGGGATGACATGGAGTGAGATTGAAGAGCGCTACCCCGAGGATTTTGCCCTCTGGGACAAAAATCCGGCAGAGCATGCTCCTACAGGAGGGGAGCGGCGGGAGGACTGTCAGGCCCGCATATCCAAAGCCATGGAGCGGATCATCGGGGAGGCCAGGGGAGATGTCGCCCTGGTAGCCCATGGGGGAATTCTGGTCTTTGCGGTATTATGGCTGATCCGAAAGAGGCAGGAGAAAAATGAGATCATTGTGAAAAACGCCAGCATCACCACAGTGGAATATGACAGGAAGACAGGAGAGGGAAGGCTCCTCTGCCTCAATGATGTGAGCCATCTGGGAAAATCCTGCTCAGACGACGGCATAAAATAAGGCAGAAGAGGGGAAACTAGCAGAAGAAATTTTGCAGAGACAAATGATCAGAAAAAGTCAGCAGATGAAAGACGCCGGAACACGGGCGTCAGAAGACTGGAAAAAAGCAGGAAGACAGGAGAGATAGGAGAGACAGCGGCAGAAGAAGGCCGCAGGGGGAATTACATGACCAGTAAAAAGAAAACGGAAACAGAAAGAGCAGACAGGAGCGTTCTGTCCGCAGACGGGAAAGAGTGTTTGGAGGGCAGGAGAGCAGCCGAAGCATTTCTGTCATCCCTCCATGGGGGATGCAGCGCCTTCAGCTGGGAAACTGCCGATGGACAGCACCTCTGGGGAAGAAATCTCGATTTTAACCGGCTGGCAGAGGGGACGAGAGTGACCTTTCTCCCACGGAAAACGGTATTTTACACTTATGGGACGAGCCTTGAGAACACACTCAGGGAGGACACCAGAACGGAAACTATCTACGGGGCGGTGGGGATCGGCTCCCTGCTGTTAAAATCTACGCCGGCCCTCTATGAGGGGATCAATGAGGAGGGGCTGATGGGGGGACAGCTCTACTACAGGGGCTTTGCCCATTTTGAGAGAGAATGCCGTCCCGGTACCAGGCCTGTGCAGCCTCCGTTTCTGATCACCTATCTGCTTGGAAGGTGCAGGAATGTGGAGGAGGTGGTGAGGGAGCTTCAGGAAAATATTACCCTGTCCGGTGCACCAATGCTAGGAATGGTTCCCACTCTTCACTGGATGTTCGCTGACCGAACGGGAGAATCTGTGATCGTGGAGCCGGATAGGGAAGGGCTTCATATTTACCGAAACACCATGGGAGTGATGACCAACAGTCCAGGTTACCCGTGGCATCGGACGAATCTCCTGACCTATGCGGGGCTTCGGGACCTGGACTATGATACCCTGCACATCAACGGGGACAGCCTTGAACAGTGCTTCTCAGGGGGCGGCATGAAGGGCCTTCCGGGAGACTGGTCCTCCCCGTCGCGGTTCGTGAGACTTTCCTTCCTGAAAAAATACTGTGAAAAAGGCCGAAATGAGGAGGAGGGAGTGGCCAGGATGCTTCGCCTGTTCGACAGTGCGGCCTTCCCCCTTGGCATGGTCAGAGTAAGCGAACCGGGAACCATCACTGAGTATGACAGAGGGGTGACGCCTTTTGACTACACCGTGTACACTTCTGTCATGTGTGCGGAGTCCCTGCGTTTTTACTGGCTCACCTACGGAAACAGCCGTGTCCGGTATGTGGATCTGGGAGAGCTTCTGAAGAAAAACAGAGCTGTCCAGTTTGAGCTCTCCTTCGAACAGGAATTTAAACGTCTGGGTGCAGAGCAGGACGGCCTTTTCCCTGCCGGTTGAGCCAGAGAAACATGGCCAGACACAGGCAGATCTGGACAACGGTGGAGGCAGGTGTCGCAAGGCCGATCTGAAACAGGGTGACTCCCGCTGTCCGGCTTGTCAGGAGGACAAGGGGAATCCTCACAAGGAAGGCCCCGATGAGGCCCTGAATCATGACGAACAGAGTTCTCTCACAGCCGTTGTAATAGCCGGTGAAGCAGAACAGGAACGGAGTGAGCATGCAGTCGATGGCGTAGGCCATGAGATAGCTGTGGGAAGCGGCGATGACGGCTTCGTCTTTTGAGAAAATAGAAGCCAGCAGATCGCCGTGGAAAAAGGTCAGCCAGGCCATGATAAGCCCCGCCGCAAAGGAAACTGAAATCCCGCAGCCGAGAGCCCGCTTTGCCCGTTCTGGCTTCCCGGCTCCCATATTCTGCGCAGTGAAGGCTGACATGGACTGCATACAGGCGGAGGGGACGAGCATAATAAACACGCATACCTTTTCACCTACTCCGATGGCGGCGGAGTCTGTTACCCCGAAAGAATTTACTACAGTCTGGATTACCAGAAAGGAAAAGCCCACCAGAAGCTCCTGAAGGGCCACAGGCGTTCCAAGCTTCAACTCTTTCAGGATGAGATGCTTCCTGAAGCGTATGAAACTTCGTGAAAAGGGAAAAGGCAGTCCTTTTTTACGGATCACAAAGAGGGAAATGACAACACTTGCAGCCTGGGCGGCCACAGTGGCCAGGGCAGCTCCCGCCGCGCCCATGTGGAACACGGCTACCAGCAGCAGATCTCCGGCAATGTTGATGACACATGCGATGGCAACCGTCATCAGAGGGGTTTTGGAGTCGCCGATTCCGCGGAACACAGCGCCCAGTACATTATAGGACACGATGAAGACAGAGTCGGCTCCGCAGATTCGGATATAGGATAAGGTATGTGAATAGGCCTCCTGGGGAGCGTGCATCAGGCGGGCGAGAAGTCCGGCCGCGCCGGTCATGACGGCAGTGAGCACCAGGGCAAAGACGGCAAACAGGCAGATGCCGGTTCCTACAGCATGCCCGGCCTCCTGGAGCTTTTTCATTCCCGTCTTCTCGCCGACTAATATGGTAATTCCCATGGAAAGTCCCGTAATGATCATCGTGACGGTCTGAAGCAGCATGCTTCCCGTGGCTACTCCCGATACATCAGAAGTAGAGGCAAACTGCCCCACCACCAGAAGGTCAACTCCGCCGTAGAGCGCCTGCAGAAACAGGCTGAAGAGTACGGGAACTGCAAAGCGCAGCAGGGAACTTAGAATGCGTCCCTCCGTGAAAGCTTCTGTTGATTTCATATCTGTTCATTCTCCTTCTGTAAATAAAATGGATTCTCCCGTGCTGTGAAAACCACTTTCCAGGAACGTCGGCAAAGTCTTTCATATCCCCCTCCGCACAGATAAAAAGCCGGATAAGGAACAGATATAGTAGTCTGCTGTCTTATCCGGCTTACCATTTATGAATGGATATGCTCAGGGGCATTTTCCTGCGCCTCATTCACACTGTTTCCTGGGAATGATATGACCTCCGAACAGGCATCCTTATTATAGCAGATCCGTGCAGAGAGTCAAGAATCTGATTAATTAGTCGAAATTATAATATATATTAAATATATTAATTTTACTTATTTATATTTTTTGTTTATGATAAAGCGGAAGGAAAAAGGCTGTCCGGGCTGAAACCGCATAAAGAGCGGTCAGGGGCAGCGCAGCTTCCGGCAGCGCGAAAGCGCCGGCGCAGAGGCTGGACTTATGGAAAAAAGAAGCGGGCTTTCCGCTTTGATGCAATACAAAACAGTTCAATTACAAAAGGCGAGATCTGTAAGGAGGATCCTATGAGCGTAAGACGTATTTTTGTGGAAAAAAGACCAGAATTTGCCGTTAAGGCAAAGGAGCTTCGCGATGAGATCGAGAGTTATCTGGGCATTAAGACAGTGACCGGAGTGAGAGTTCTCATCCGCTATGACATTGAGAACGTGTCAGAGGCTGCCTACAGGGAGGCACTCTCCACCATCTTTTCCGAGCCGCCGATGGATGATGTATATGAGGAGAGCTTTGAGACAGGCGAGGGAGATACCGTTTTTACAGTAGAGTATCTGCCCGGCCAGTTCGACCAGAGAGCGGACTCCGCAGAACAGTGCGTGAAGCTCTTAAGCGAGGAGGAGGAACCGATCATACGCTCCGCCACAACGTATGTGGTATCCGGAACACTGACAGAGGAGGAGAAGGCGGCTGTCAAGTCTCTCTGCATTAACCCGGTGGATTCCAGAGAAAACAACAACCCGAAGCCGGAAACCCTTGTGGCCGTATTCGAGCAGCCGGAGGATGTAAAGATCTTTGCCGGTTTCATGGATATGCCGAAGGAGGAGCTTAAGTCCCTCTATGATTCTTTAAACCTGGCTATGACCTTCAAGGATTTCCTTCACATTCAGAATTACTTCAAGAATGAGGAGAAGCGCGATCCGTCTGTGACAGAAATCCGCGTGCTTGATACCTACTGGTCCGATCACTGCCGCCACACCACCTTCCAGACAGAGCTCAAGGATGTGGAATTTACAAAGGGTGATTACAATGAGCCCATCGAGAATACATACAGACAGTACCTGGCTGACAGGGAGGAGCTGTATGCGGGGAGAAGCGACAAGTTTGTCTGCCTGATGGATCTGGCCCTGATGGCGATGAAGAAGCTGAGAAAAGAAGGAAAGCTTCAGGACATGGAGGTTTCTGAGGAGATCAACGCCTGCAGCATCGTGGTTCCCGTTGTCATCGACGGGAAGGAAGAGGAGTGGCTCGTAAACTTTAAAAACGAGACACACAACCATCCGACGGAGATCGAGCCCTTCGGAGGGGCGGCTACCTGTCTGGGCGGAGCCATCCGCGATCCACTTTCCGGCCGTACCTATGTCTATCAGGCCATGCGCGTGACGGGAGCTGCCGATCCTACCAGACCTATGTCTGAGACCATGCACGGAAAGCTGCCCCAGAGGAGGATCGTCACAGATGCGGCTCACGGCTACAGCTCCTACGGAAATCAGATCGGCCTTGCCACCGGCTATGTGAAGGAGATCTACCATCCGAACTACGCTGCCAAGAGAATGGAGATCGGCGCAGTGATGGCGGCAGCACCGAGAAAGAATGTCATCCGCGAGACCTCGGATCCGGGCGATGTGATCATCCTCATGGGAGGAAGGACAGGCCGTGACGGAATCGGCGGAGCTACCGGTTCCTCCAAGGTACATACAGAGGAGTCCATCGAGGTCTGCGGCGCTGAGGTTCAGAAGGGAAATCCGCCGACAGAGAGAAAGCTCCAGCGCTTATTCCGCCGTCTGGAGGTAAGCCGCCTGATCAAGAAGTGCAACGACTTCGGCGCCGGCGGTGTGTCTGTGGCCATCGGCGAGCTGGCAGCAGGACTTGAAATTGACCTTGACAAGGTGCCGAAGAAATATGCGGGACTGGACGGAACGGAGATTGCCATTTCCGAGTCCCAGGAGAGAATGGCCGTTGTGGTAGACAAAAAGGATGTTGAGCAGATGATGGCCTATGTGGCAGAGGAAAACCTGGAGGCAGTTCCCGTTGCCGTAGTCACAGAAGCTCCAAGGCTTGTGATGCACTGGAGAGGAAAGACCATCGTGGATATCAGCCGTGCGTTCCTGGATACAAACGGAGCTCACCAGGAGGCTTCTGTCACAGTGGAGGTTCCCACAAGAGAGGGCAATGTATTTGAGCGAAAAGAGATCGGCGATGTGAAAGAGCACTGGCTGAAGCTGCTTTCCGGCTTAAACGTATGCTCCCAGAAGGGACTGGTGGAAATGTTTGACGCATCCATCGGAGCGGGAAGCGTGTTCATGCCTTACGGCGGAAAATACCAGCTCACAGAGACCCAGGCTATGGTGGCAAAGCTCCCTGTTCTGGAGGGCAAGTGCGACACTGTGACCATGATGAGCTACGGCTATGACCCGTATCTTTCAAGCTGGAGCCCGTATCACGGGGCTGTCTATGCCGTCCTGGATTCTGTTGCCAAGATTGCGGCTAACGGAGGCGACTTTAAGAAGATCCGCTTCACCTTCCAGGAGTATTTCAAGAGGATGACAGAGGACAGAACCAGATGGGGAACGCCGTTCTCCGCTCTCCTCGGTGCATACAGCGCACAGATGGGCTTCGGACTTCCGTCCATCGGAGGAAAGGACAGTATGTCCGGAACCTTCAACGATGAAGTTCACGGGGAGATCAATGTTCCGCCGACACTTGTCGCCTTTGCTGTAGACATTTCCGACAAACAGCATGTGGTAACGCCGGAGTTTAAGAAGGCCGGAAGCAAGATTGTGGTGATGAAGATCGAGAAGGACGGCTATGACCTTCCTGTTTACAGCCAGGTGATGGACAGCTACGAGAAGCTCTACCGCGATATGGAGGCCGGAAACATCATCTCTGCCTACGCTGTGGAGGCCGGCGGAATCGCCGAGGCAGTCAGCAAGATGGCCTTTGGAAACAAGCTGGGCGTTAAAGTAGAGCACAATGTGGATCCGAGAGATTTCTTTGCTCCGGGCTGGGGCAACATCGTATGCGAGGTGCCGGACGGAAAGGTGGGAAGCCTTGGCATCACCTACACAGTCATCGGAGAGGTGACAGACCGCGCAGCCTTTGAATACGGCAATGTGACCATCTCCATGGACGAGGCGTTAAATGCATGGACCAGGACGCTGGAGGACGTGTTCGCCACAGAATCCGGTGTGGAGCAGAAGGAAGTCAGAACAGAGATTTACAATACAGACAAGGTTTACATCTGCAAAAATAAGGTGGCGAAACCGAGAGTGTTTATTCCGGTATTCCCGGGCACAAACTGTGAGTACGACAGCGCCAAGGCCTTTGAGCGGGCAGGGGCAGAGGTTATCACAAAGATTTTCAGGAACCGGGATGCGGCAGACATCAGGGATTCTGTGGAGGTCTACAAAAAGGCCATCGCCCAGTCTCAGATCGTGATGTTCCCGGGAGGCTTCTCCGGAGGCGATGAGCCGGACGGCTCCGCAAAATTCTTTGCCACAACCTTCAGAAATGCAGTCCTCAAGGAGGAGATCGAAAAGCTCTTAAACGAGAGAGACGGTCTGATTTTAGGCGTCTGCAACGGCTTCCAGGCTCTTATCAAGCTGGGACTTCTGCCGGAGGGAAGGATTACAGAGTTAAAGAGCGACTCTCCGACACTGGCCATGAATACTATCGGACGCCATATTTCCAAGATGGTGAACCTGAAGGTAGTTTCCAACAAGTCCCCATGGCTTCGCGAGGCAGAGCTTGGCGGAATCTATGTAAATCCTGTCTCCCACGGAGAAGGACGTTTCGTGGCAAGCAGCGAGTGGATTGAGAAGCTCTATGCAAACGGCCAGGTGGCAACCCAGTATGTGGATACCGAGGGCAGACCGACCATGGATGAGGCATGGAACCCCAACGGCTCCATGATGGCAATCGAGGGAATTACAAGTGAGGACGGCCGTATCTACGGAAAGATGGCCCACTCTGAGAGAATCGGCGACGGCGTGGCTGTCAATATTTACGGCAACCAGGATATCAAGATTTTTGAATCCGGCGTGAAGTATTTCCAGTAACAGCCGCGGCCAGGCAGCGGTTCAGACTGACACCTTAGGCCCGGGGGGATATTCCTCCGGGCCTTTCCCGTGCCCGAGGGAGACGGCACTCAAAGCTGCAGGGAGAAGAGATACTGTACAGGATTCTGACAGCTGTGCCTGTTTTTTCGCTGTGCTGTTCTGAGAAAATTCCTTAAAAACAGGGAAATGTCACAAAACTGTAAATAAAAAGTTAGAAATATTGTGCAGAATCCTGATATAATAACCATATCAGAGGAGGATGCCAAAAACAGGCCAAACCTCTTTGACGAAAGGTATGGGATTTGATATAATGAGTTTAGAGGAATTGAAAAACGATTCTGACAAAAGAGTAGAAGGTAAAGGAGGAGAGAAGATGAGAAAGAGCGTAAAAGGCATAGCGGCTCTCTCTGCGGCAGCCTTGCTGGCTCTGGGAATGTCGGTGACGGTGTTTGCCAAAGATGACATAGAGGACGTGTCAGGAAGGCTTGAGATTCGTTTTGACGGGGAAGAGCCAGAGGCGGGGGACAATATGGATATCCCGGGTTACACAGTGACCAATTGGCCTACAGGCGTAATAAATCGGGTTTCAGACGAATACTTTGATGACGAGGAGGACGAGTTTACAAGAGGAACCAAGCCGGTCATCTGCCTGGAATTTGAGGCAGAAAGCGGATATGATTTCGATAAGTATTCCAAGAGCAGCGTGAAGGTCAGCGGTATGCACACGAAGCTGAAGAAGATAAAAAAGGACGATGATGATACAACGCTGATTGTATACATTGAGATGAGAGAGATCTCCGGCGATCTGGAGGAGCCGGACGAGGCGGAGTGGTCCGACAAGACGGCAACCTGGAGCCAGGTGGACGATGCAAACAAGTATGAGGTAAAACTCTACAGGAACGACGGCCTTGTACAGACCGTGAGTACGACCAATGATTACTATGACTTCTATTCTTACATGACAAAGACAGGCGACTACTATTTTAAAGTCAGAGCAATCTGCACCAGCGATGACGAAAAGAGCGAGTGGGTAGAGTCAGACAATATTGATATTGATTCCAGTGAGGTTTATACTATCAGCGGCGGCTCAGGTGCCGGCTGGATCCAGGACGCAAACGGATGGTGGTACAGGAATGCGGATGGCAGCTCAGTTGTAAATGCATGGCTGTTTGTGGACAACAACTGGTTCCACTTCAACAGGAACGGCTACATGCAGACAGACTGGCAGTTCATCGACAACCGCTGGTTCTATCTGAATCCTGTTTCTGACGGAACAAGGGGAGCCATGAAGACCGGCTGGCAGCAGATTAACGGCGTATGGTACTACTTAAATCCTGTTTCCGACGGAACAAGGGGAGCTATGATGACAGGCTACCAGACCATAGACGGAAAGACCTACTATTTCGACGACAGCGGAGCCATGTGGGCAAACCGTACAGCGCCGAATGGCCGCTATCTGGATGCTTCCGGCGCTATGCAGTAAGGAACAGCACCTGTTCCAGCCGGGGGTCAGGCCGGAAATGGGACAGTAGATGGAATGGGATAAAAGGTTAAAAGGTTAAAAGGCACAGTGTGGCAAACGTGAGAGGGGCCGTTTTTCCGGAACAGAAACCGGAAAAGCGGCCTCTTTCTTCTGTTTTGATATAGACGGAAAACAAAACGTAATAAGAACAGGTGCCTGAATATAAGAATAAAAAACAGAACAAGAATTAGAATACAGAAAAAATACAACAAAATACTATATATTTAGAAATGAAAGGAGTATAATACATCTATGCCAGAATTCTGGGCACGGAAACTGACGACCGATGCAAAAAAAGGAGATGGATGTATGAAACGGGCAGTAAAAATGATGCTTGCGGCAGCCGCTTTTTCCGTCCTGCTGTCGTCTGCCGTATATGCGGGGGAGTGGAAACAGGACAATGGAGGCTGGCGGTGGCAGGAGGACGACGGAAGCTATGCGCGGGACGGCTGGCGTTGGCTGGATGGAAATGGTGATGGAACGGCGGAGTGCTATTATTTCTATTCAAATGGCTATATGGCTGAAGATACGATCGCGGAAGGCTACCGGGTAGACAAAAACGGATGCTGGGTACAGAGAGGACAGGTTCAGACACAGCCGGCAGCCGTGACATCCCAGCAGCCGGAGGGGCAGGCCGCAGGAGAACAGACGGGGGAAGATCAGATTTCTCAGGGTCAGACAGCTCCGAGCGATGGTGCCGAGCCCCAGAATGTCATGAGCCGGATTGAGGATGCTCTTACGCAGGGGATGAGCGACAGCCTGGACAGCACCATCAGGATGAATTACTCTGTATCTGCGCAGGGGATTGCCATGGACGGAACGATGGAAGGAACTCTCAAGATGAGGGGGCTCTCGGGAACAAATCCGGAATATCTGATGGATATGAATACGTCCTTCCTGGGACAGCAGGTACAGCAGAGAACCTTCTATACAGGCGGCTACTATTACATGGAAACAGGCGGTATGAAATATAAGGTGCCCATGGATATGACAGAGGCTCTTGAGCAGACACAGACAGGCTCTTTGACTGCAGATAATATGGATTATCTCAGAGATATCACCGAGGAGCGCCACGAGGACGGCTCAGTCACATACCGTTTTACCGGAGATCTGGATATGGTCAACGGCCTGACAGAAGGAATTATGGGAAATATGAATGCAGGAAGCGGCATGACAGTGAGCTTGAAGCGCTATGAGGGAGAGATTTCCCTGAACTCAGCCGGAGCCCTTACCGCAGAGAGGGCGGTGATTGACATGACCATAATTTCAGACGATACGGCAATGGACATGCACATGGATATGGACATTACAATCAATCATCCCGGACAGCCGGCAGAGTTTGAACTTCCGTCTACAGAAGGGTATGAGGAGATAGCCCTCTAACCGGGCTTGGCTTAAGCGTCACAGTAAACAGAGAAAGAGATAAATAAGTGAACAAATCAGAGATAGCGAAGAAATAGCCAAACAGCAGGCCCTGCCGGTATATACCGGCAGGGCCTGCTGCCGCCCGGTCAGCAGAATACAATCAGGCGATCAGGGGTGGTCTGGGCCGGAATACTTCTGGTGGATGCCTGGTATTCAGCCAGCACTGTTTTTCCGGAGATATTCCCGGAAAATACCTGACCATTAGGAAGAAGTACCGGAGTATTCGGATCGACTGTGAGCTGGAGTGCGTTATCTGTGCTTACGAAATTGTCATTAAACTGGCCGAGATAAAACTGACGGCCGGAGGATTTGGCCAGAAGAACGGCCTGGTAGGTAGGCGGATAGATGAGGAGGACCGGCGCGTCCCTGTCATAGAAAACAGTGAGCTGATCGCCGGGCCGGATCGTCTCATTGTCCAGCACATAGGTATCTCCGGTAAAAGTGAAAAGGACTGTTCCCTGGTAATAGGTCTGGAGAGTCAGGCTCAGGCGGCAGTCCTGTTCTGTCTGCGCCTCGGTTCCTGAACCGGATACTGCAGAGGGCTGAATCTGGGAGACAACCCCTGTCATGGAAAGATAAGAGCTCATATGCAAACCTCCGCGTTATCATAAATTTTAAGTTATGCAGCTATATAAGAATATTAGGAAGCGGGGGAAAACATGACAGAAACTGGAAACTGTTTTAAATTTTTTCGAGCCTTAGGAGGCTGGGAAATCTGCAGCAACAGGCATAAAAATATCTCATTTCTTTCATAAATCATCATACCATAGATAATGAAAAAGGGGCGTGTGGAGAGAGAAAAAGTGAGAAAATTCTGGCTTAAATTATTAAAAAATTATAAAGAATGAAAATTTTGCTATTAGTATATATTGACAGAATTTTAAAATGTGCTATAGTAAAGCTAGAGTAACAGCATGTTTCGCTTATAGAGAGAGGAGGTATGCGTATGCTGGAAAGACGGTACAGTATTTCCATGAACGGAAGAACACAGCCCCTTCCCATCTCGGCTCTGATGCAGGCCGCCAATCTATTTGGCTGCAATATCTACATAGCTGCAGGACCGGAACACTTTAATGTGAAAAACTATGACGAACTCCTGAGGGGGATCCAGCCGGTCAGAAGAATTTTGATTCTTTGCTTTGATGGAGCAGATGAGAAAGAAGCGGAAGTGAAATTCCAAAACTTATTCGGAGGTTTTTTAAAAACAGCATGAGGACGAAAGAAGGAAATGAGCGGTAGCAGCCTTGGATTTGAAAAAGTTCCAGGGCTGCTTTTTTTTGCCGGAGAGGAAGAGCTCCTGCGGTAGCAGTTGTATTTTTTTGCCGTTTTTCTTATAATAGAGATAAAGTTTGCCTGGTCTTTCGTGAGAGAACAAGTAAAGCAGTGTGAAAAGAGCAGAGCAAAAATCAGGAGAGTCAGGAGAGAAAGGAACAATCTATGAGGGAGACAGTGCTGTTATATAATTTTAAGGATGCGGAGCGTCTGATGAAAATCAGGCAGGCGCTGATGCCGTTAGGCTTCCGTCTGAAGGCAGTGGCGAAGGAGGATTACCTGAAGCCAGTTGGCTTTCTGGCCGGGTTAAAGGATATAGAGGACAACGGGATGGTCTACGAGGGAGAGGAGTTTGAGGATGAGATGCTCCTCATGGCAGGCTTTACCTCAGCCAGGATCGACACTCTGATACTGGCGCTCAGAAAGAAAGGCGCAGGCAGAATCAACTATAAGGCAGTTCTCACAGAAACAAATAAAAACTGGGATTCTGTCAGCCTTTTTAAAGAAATAAAGAGAGAACACGAATATATGACAGGGGAGGGGAAACAGTGATGAAGTACAGAAAAATGGGCAAAACGGGGGCAGAGGTGTCAGCCCTCGGCTTCGGCGCAATGCGGCTTCCGGTAAGGGAAGGAAAGGTAGACGAGGCCGAAGCTATAAAGATGATCCGCGCCGGAATTGACGGGGGGATCAATTACGTGGACACTGCTTACAGGTATCACGAGGGGGTCAGCGAAACGGTTGTGGGTATGGCCCTTCAGGACGGCTACAGGGAAAAGGTATGGCTGGCAGACAAGAGTCCGGTGTGGCTTTTGGAAAAGGAGGGGGATTTTGAGAGGATTCTGGACGAGCAGCTTGAAAAACTGAAAACCGATCACATCGACTTCTACCTTCTCCATGCTCTGAACCGCAGCCGCTTTGAAGAGAAGGTAAAAAAATTTCATCTGGTGGAGCGTATGCTGGAGGCAAAGAAAGCGGGAAAGATCCGTTTCCTTGGCTTTTCTTTCCATGATTCGCTGGATGTGTTTGAGGAGATACTTAATTATACGGATCAGTGGGATTTCTGTCAGATCCAGTACAATTACATTAACCTGGATCACCAGGCAGGAACGAAGGGACTGAAAATGGCGGCTGACAGAGGGCTCGGGGTGGTTGTCATGGAACCGTTGCTTGGAGGAAAGCTTGCAAACCTGTCGTCCCACGTGGCGGAATGTCTGCCGGAGGGAAAAACGGCGGTGGAAAGCGCATTTAGCTTTCTCTGGGATCAGCCGGAAGTCAGCCTTCTGCTGAGCGGAATGAGCACCATGGAGCAGGTACAGGAAAACCTGCGCCTTGCAGACCTGGCTGCAGTGGGAATGCTGAGCCGGGAGGACAGGGAGGCCCTTTTAAAGACCAAGGAAGTGTTTGACCGGATGGCTCTGGTAAACTGCACCGCCTGCCGCTACTGTATGCCCTGCCCCTTTGGCCTCGACATACCAAAGACCCTCGCAGCCTGGAACATGACAGCTGTAGACGAGGATGAGGCGGATAAGTTTTATGGGGAGCTGGAGGTGAAGGCGGATTCCTGCCGGGCCTGCGGACACTGTGAGAAGGAATGTCCCCAGAGAATCTCTGTCAGCCAGGTGATGAAACAAATTGCCGGATACTTCAAAGAAAAGCAGGGGGCGTAAAAGAGCCTGTCTGGCGAAAGGGATCGGAGCAGGAACGGAGCATTTCGGAGAGATGAAATGGAGGGGTTATATGCTGGAAAAAATTGATCTGGAAAAGAAGATGGACAGGGAGGAATACCGGAAGGCAAGTGAGGCCATGGGCGTGCGCCTGGGAGCTGTTCAGAGAGAACTGAAGGAGAAAAAGATTCCTGTCATTATTGTATTTGAAGGACTTGGAGCTGCCGGAAAGGGAATCCAGATTAACCGTCTGATAGCCCCTCTGGATCCCAGGGGCTTCGAGGTCTACGCAAGCCGTCAGACCGGGGAGGAGGAGCAGATGCGCCCCTTTTTGTGGCGGTTCTGGACGAAGACGCCGGAACAGGGAAGGATTGCCATTTTTGACAGAAGCTGGTATCGGAAGGTGACAGAGGAGCGGTTCGAGGAAAAGCCCGGGCAGCAGGAAATCACAAGGGCCTTTGAGGATATTCTCTCCTTCGAGGAACAGCTCTGCGACGGAGGGTTTGTGGTAATCAAGCTGTTTTTATGCATCTCCAAGGAGGAGCAGAAGAAGCGCTTTAAGAAGCTGCGGGGGAACAGGGAAACTGCGTGGAGAGTATCTGACAGCGATCTGGAAAGAAACCGCCACTACGAGGAGTACCTGCATATCAATGAGGAGATGCTGGAAAAGACGGATACAAGGCGGGCCCCCTGGACCATTATCGAGGCCACAGATAAAAATTATGCCTCTGCAAAAATTATGACTGCTGTTTTGGAACGGCTGGAGTATGAGCTTGAAAAAAGGGAAAGCAGGGACAGGCATGGAGAGGAAGCCATGGGGCCGGCGTTCAGAGACGGTTATAAAAACGGAGTGCTGTCCGGTGTGGATCTGACAAAGACCATGGATGGAGAGGAATACCGCAGGCGCCTTGATGCGGCCCAGAAACGTCTGGAATTTCTCCACAGTGAAATTTACAGGCTGAGAATCCCTGTAGTTCTGGGATTTGAGGGCTGGGATGCCGCCGGAAAGGGAGGGGCGATCAGGAGACTCACAAGCCACCTGGATCCGCGAGGCTACCGCGTAAATCCTACGGCTGCGCCGAATGATGAGGAGAGAGTTCATCATTATCTCTGGCGGTTCTGGAACCGTATGCCAAAGGCCGGCCACATTGCGATTTTTGACCGGACCTGGTACGGGCGTGTGATGGTAGAGAGGATTGAAGGCTTCTGCAGCGAGGAGGAGTGGAGCCGGGCTTACCGCGAGATTAACGAGATGGAGGCTCACATGGCAAACTTCGGAGCCGTTGTTCTGAAATTCTGGATTCACATTGATAAGGACGAGCAGGAGCGCAGGTTTAAGGAGCGGATGGAAAATCCAGACAAGCAGTGGAAAATCACAGATGAGGACTGGAGAAACCGCGCCAAGTGGGGCGAGTATGAGGAAGCAGTCAACGAGATGCTGGTGCGCACCTCCACCACATATGCGCCCTGGATTGTAGTGGAGGGAAACTCAAAGCGCTATGCAAGGATCCGGGTTTTAGAGGCAGTGGCAGATGCACTGGAAGAGAAGATCCGCGAAAAAAAGGAGGCCGGAAAACAGGAGAAGAAGGCCAGAGAGCACAAAGGAAAGTAGAAGAGACAGAAAACAGCAGAGAAAAGGGGAAGACAAGAGAGGAACGCAGGGCAGGAGAAGGCCAGAAGAAGGGGAAAACGGAAAGAAACGAAAGGAAGGCCTCTTTCGATATCTTTAGATAAAAGAGAGGCGGGAAGCAGACACAGGATGAAGCATGTAATTGTAATCGGCGGAGGAGCCGCCGGAATGATGGCAGCGGCAGCAGCGGCGCAAAACGGCTGCCGCCCTGTCATCTATGAGAAAAATGAGAAGCTCGGGAAAAAAATTTATATCACAGGCAAGGGGCGCTGCAATGTGACAAACGACTGCGATATGGAAACGCTGTTTGACAGTGTGGTGACCAACCGTCGTTTTTTGTACAGCGCTTTTTATGGATTTACGAATCAGGATATGATGGCCCTTGTGGAAGGGGCAGGCTGTCATCTGAAGACAGAGAGGGGCGGCCGGGTGTTTCCCCAGTCGGACAAGGCCTCAGATATTATCCGCGCGCTGACGAAAATCTTAAAGGATCTGGATGTGGAGATCTGCCTGAAGGAGCCGGTAAAGGAGCTTTTAATTGAGGACGGCGTCTGCCGGGGAGTCGTTTTAGAGCGCCAGAAGAAAAAAGTTTATGCTGATGCGGTGATAGTGGCCACCGGCGGCATGTCTTATCCGACAACTGGTTCTGACGGTGACGGCTACCGGTTCGCCAGGGAAGCGGGGCACGCGGTGACAGAGCTTTCGCCGGCGCTGGTTCCCTTTACCACAGAGGAGGATGTGGTGAAGGATTTGCAGGGGCTGGCTCTCAAAAATATCGGGATCTCTGTAAAGAGAGGGAAAAAGGAGATTTACCGGGATTTTGGGGAGATGCTGTTTACCCATTTCGGTGTCAGCGGCCCTGTGCTTTTAAGCGCCAGCAGCTATGCGGCAAAGGAGCTGAAAAAAGGGAACCTGACACTGACCATCGATCTGAAGCCGGCCCTCTCCGAGGAGCAGCTCGACGCCCGCATCCTCAGGGATTTTGAGGAGGCGAAGAATAAACAGTTCAAAAATTCCCTGAACCGCCTTCTGCCCTCCAAGATGATACCCGTGATCATCGAGCGAAGCGGCATTGCCCCGGAGAAGCCGGTCAACGAGATCACCAGGGAAGAGAGGAGACGCCTGACAGCCTCTGTTAAGGGCTTTACCCTGACCTTAAACGGGCTTCGGGGATTTGGCGAGGCCATTATCACCCAGGGAGGCGTCCAGGTGAAGGAGATCAATCCCTCCACCATGGAGTCGAAGAAGGTAAAGGAACTCTACTTTGCAGGGGAGGTTCTGGATCTGGACGCTGTGACGGGAGGATTTAATCTTCAGATTGCGTGGTCTACGGGACATCTGGCGGGGGAGAGTGTTGGGCAGGAGTTGTTTAACGACATTTGAATTCGAAATATAGACATTACATCCGCAATAAGCGTTCCCAAACAGAGTGATTTTTTGACATAAGAATTCGAAATACCCGGAAAAAGCCTTATTTTATGCGGGTTTCCGAAAATGAATTTTTGACATAAGAATTCGAAACAAGATTCAGGATTTTTGACATTTGAAATCGAAATATACGGTTTTTATGGCAGTGACATTGCAAATCGAAATAAGCGGGAAAATACGGGCGGTTTTTTTGACATTTATCTGAAACAGATTTGAGGAAAGCTGCCGGTCGGTTCTATAGAAATTTTCGTGGGACCGGCCGGCTTTTTATATGGGTATTTAGATGTCAGTAATTAAACTGCTGATTCAATACAAATGTGGATTCGAGAGGTATAATAAGAAGAAAAGATAAAGGAGACACCATGTCTATTTACATTACGGGGGACTGCCACGGGGATTACCGCCGGTTCAGCACGGAGATATTCCCGGAGCAATATACAATGGGAAAGAGCGACTACGTAATCGTCTGCGGCGATTTTGGTTATTGGTCGGAAGATAGGGAGCAGCTGTGGTGGCGGAAATGGCTGGACAAAAAGCCGTTCACCACGCTCTGGGTAGATGGAAATCATGAAAACTATGATTTGTTGGCGGTCTGCCCGGTAAAAGAATGGAATGGCGGGAGAGTACAATATGTCGCGCCGTCCATCATCCATCTGATGCGGGGACAGGTTTATGACATAGACGGATGCCGGATCTTTACCTTCGGAGGGGCACAGAGCCATGATATCCAGGGAGGCATCCTGGAGCCGGATGACCCGGAATTCAAGCTGAAGAAAAAGCAGCTGGACAGAGGGGATATGCCGTATCGGATTAACCATGTAAGCTGGTGGAAGGAAGAACTGCCTTCTGACGAAGAATGTGCGGAAGGCCTGCGGAATATCGAGAAATGTGGCGGTGAGGTAGATTACGTGGTGACGCACTGTGCTCCTACGAAGGTGCAGGAGATGATTGGCAGGAAGATGTTTAAACCCGACCGGCTGACGGATTATCTGCAGGATGTGGACGAGAAACTTAAATATAAAAAATGGTTTTTCGGCCACTATCATGACAACTGTAATGTAAGCGAGAAGCATATCTTGCTGTATGAACAGATTGTACGGATATGGTAATTTAGGTGACAATAATCAAATTGCTAATTCAATATTGGAATTAAATCAAGGAGACACTTAAGAGGATTAAATATAGCAAAGATTCAGCGACGGATTGTCAGAACTATTTCGACGGAAGAGGCACTGAAGAATGTGGTCCCATTCCAATATGGCGAAGATATGCTGGCAGGACGGAGTAAGATAATATTGACGGTGGAGCCTGATTGGAGAAGAGATAGGGTATGACAGACTGAATTGTTTTGGGGAGCTCAGAGAGGAACTGGAAAAGAGAAAGAACAGAAAATTTCCATATAGGGATAAAGTTAAGAAAACTCCTAATTATGCAGTACATCAGAAACCAAAGAACGGATAGGAAGTCAGAGCCGGTCTGGAGTCATATATAAGAAAGGAAATGAATTTGAAAGTTGCGGTGATGGAACTCAGGCTTTACGCGCCATGGGTTCATTCATTAAAGGAAAAGAGAATGGTGGTAAAAAGCCTATTGGGAAAAATAAGAAGTCGATATGCCGTGTCGGCAGCCGAAACGGAAGAACAGGACATTCATCAGACAATTGTGATCGGCGTGGCGGCCATAGTGGCTCATGCCGCTCAAGCGGACGGCCTGATGGATGACATCCTGGCTCTTGTGGAGAACAGCACGGAGGCGGAGATTGTCTCTGTAGAGCGGGAGATTAGATAGAAAGAATAAATATGTGGATAAACAGGTAAGAATCCTCTGGGAGGCATTGGTCTTTCGGAGGATTTTTTCTGTGATGAGATTCAAATTTAGGGAATTTTAAGTCAAACAAAATAAATTTTATTGTCTGCCCCATAAACTGTAAATTCCCCACATAATTGAAATAGCAGTATGGGAGGAGAAAGGTTATACTATAATAGCATTGTATGTACGGACTGCGGTTCTCCCGGTGCTTAGTTAGTTTCTGTCGGATAACCGATTCCATACAAAGGGGGGCCTTTATGGAAGCAAACGAAACACGCAAACACGCTCGCATACGCACAAAAGCAAACTTCCGGTGACATTTGATATTTGAATTTCTGAACACTGCTGAGGATACAAGGGGAGCTGCCAAAAAGCGTTCGCAGAACGCACAGCCGCAGAATGAAATTCTGCGTTCAAAGGGGGCTTGGGGGATACCCTCAACAAGCAGCGCAAGGGAGCCGTGGCTATCCCTGGGCATTGCTTGCCACATTATGCTCCCTTTAGCTCTCCGAGTTCAAACGACCAATCAATCCAATCAACATTATCAGATCGTCGTCAGACAGTTTCCTCATTCCATCAAGAGCCTTCTTGATGAGTTGAGGGTTGTTTTCCTGTGCATCAAAAAATTGAAATGGGGTGATCTCCATATATTCGCAGATGTTGAGAAACTGCTTCATAAACGGCAATGCACGGCCAGAAGAAATGGCTTGAACATAGTTTTTGTTTTGGCCCAAATCCATGCTCATCTGGTATTCCGACACACCCTTTTTCAAACGCAATTCTGTAATCCGATTGCGAATAAACTCCTCATCCATACAAATCACCTCTCTGCTACGTTTAGGATAGCAGAAAGCGAATGTTGATATTCCACATTGTATATGGTATAATTTTGATTAAATATGCTTTTTGTCAATATTATTTGCACGATTTTTGCTTTGTATATGTAATCACGGCCAAAACGGGGAGGGATTTTATGAATCCGCGTGCTTGCGCCATTACAGATCATCGTCCAACAAGATTTTGCTTCGGTTATAACGAAAATCATCCGCTGTGCAAAAAAAATAAAAGAGTGCCTTTTTGAGCAGTTTCAAATGCTCCACAGCAGAGAAAATGTTCAAACATTTTTTGTGGGCGGCGCTCTTGGTGTAGATATGTGGGCCGGTGAGCAGCTGCTGGTGCTGAAAGAAAAATCCGGGTATGAGAACATTGAAATTATTGTTGCGATTCCCTTCGTTGGCCATGACTCTAAATGGCCAGAGCAAAGTCAAAAAAGGCTGAAAAGTCTGATTCAAAAAGCGACAAACTGCATTGTAGTTTCTCAGGAAGCAAGCACCGCCAGTTATAAAAAACGCAACTACTATATGGTGGATCATGCTGATTTTCTTGTGGGGGTATTTGACAATGCAAAACAGATGCGATCTGGTACAGCTCAGACTGTAAACTATGCTCTCCGCCAAGGAAAACAAATCATCTTGATTCACCCTGACACTGCCGATACTGCATATCTCAGATGAATAACAAATTCACAAAAAGTTAATCGGCAGAACTTACAAAACATTTCCAATGACAAGCGCCTTATGATATAATAAAATATAAGATTATGCCTATAAAGGAGGTGCCACTATGGGCAGAGTCCTTGGACAACCACCAACTGTTCTTAGATATGAAAAAACCATTTTAGCTGTCGAAGAAACCACATCAGCTGGTAGATGTGGCTCCTCTCTTGCGGCCTTTTTATGTCCTGCGTTCGTCTGCCCTTGTGGCAGTGCGGCGCAGGGCATTTTTTTATCTTCTGAAAGGGGTCAAAGAATATGAGTTTGAAATATACCTGCCCCAGCTGTGGGACACCTTTAGGCTATGAGGGATTGTGCTGGAAATGCAAGTGCGAGCAGGAGCGAAATGCTGCGCTGGCCTGGACGCCGGAACAAATTGCTGAAAAGCAAAGAAACCTGATCCAGAACATTCAGCGGCTGGCGGATATGGAGGACCCGGAGATCACCGACTTCTGGCAACTGCTTGGCTACCATGATGCCATCACCCCGGAAATCCAGCGGGCGGCACTGGCCGCAGAGGTGTTCTGGCCCTGTGAGCTCTACTACCACGCGCCAGAGGATGTGCGGGACTCTTTAGTTGCTGCCCTGCTAAAAGCAGAATACTCTCGGAATGCCGCCGACCTGATGAGTTGCCTTTCTATGCAGGGAGATGACAAGGCAATGGAGACTCTGCTGGAGCTGGAGCGAAATCCCCGGCCCTGGCGCAAGGGCCTCTATGTAGACCCATCCAGCTATGCGCAGATCGGAGGCTGGACCTTCGACAAGGAGGGCCAGAAAATCCAGCTCAACTTCGACACCTGTTATCCTGTGGTCAAGGGAACCGCTGGCGAGAAATCTCCCGTCCGCATTGGCCGAGCACGGGAGGACACCTGCCCTCACTGCGGCGGGCGTATGGTGGATATGTTGGTGCTGGATGGCCGGGATGAGCGTCTGAAATTTCTGGGGTTGGATGGTATTCTGACTGCCACCTGCTGCCCCAGCTGTGTGGGATTTTTGAAAGGTCCAGCCTTTAACAGTTTTACCCTGGATGGCGGCGTGGAAGTCTTTCCCTCCGAGCTCTTTGACGGGGCGGAGAAGACGGATTGCTATGTCAGTCCCGAGGACTACAAGGTCCTCACGGAAAATTCCTTTGTGCTGGGAGAAGCGCCGGTGCCTCTGTTTTACGGAGCGGCCTGCCAGGATGTGAACACCATCGGCGGCTTTGGCAACTGGGTGCAGGATGCAGAATATGCCATTTGTCCCCACTGTGGGAAGCCTATGAAGTATCTGGCACAGATCCAGTGGGATACGGTGTTTGACTGTGCGGAGGGGACGCTCTATGTGGAGTTCTGCCCAGACTGCCAGATTGTATCCATGCAGCATCAGCAGACCTGAAAATCGTCTGAACTGTGCTTACGGGAGGCCACCATGAAAAAAAGAAAAATCAAAGACTTTGTTGCCCTGTACGCCCCAGAAGATGAGGAAAAGCTGGTACTGATCCAGAGCGGCATCAGTGCAGATAAAACCTTTCTGGATACCTTTTGGACAGCCCATACCCATGCTCTTGCCATGGCGGCTGTCCAGACCGGGCAGGTAATCTCTGGCCGCTGCTACCTGAGCTGGCCGCTTACGGATAATGAACGAGAAAACGGAGACTATTCCAAGCTGTTTTCCAAGGGCCAGATCTACCGAATCAAAGCTCGTGCCTGGAAAGGCGACGCCCTCAGTGAACCCCAGTGGTATGTCACGGAAGTGTTGGAGGAAGGTGTGTCCTGTCCGGCGCTGGAGGAGATCTGGGCGGAATACACAAAGCCCATTCTTCTGAAAGACGAAGTGCTGGGAACCCTCACGCTGGATCGTGAGATGAGCATATTCGAGGGGACCTGTAAGTGGATGGGAAAAGAAGTCCGGATCTCGTTGGATGTGGAGATTGAAAAGAAAGCGTCCTGGACCCGTGTCACCAATGTGATGAAGAAACTGGTGGCAGACCAGGAAACCTGGGATAAGTCCCTGCGAGCGATGGCTGCCCAGAAGCTCATCGCTCAGGCCAACGAGTGGCTGGCGGACAATAACCAGACCGCCCGGGACCCGAAACAAGACCCCATCACCGAGGATGAGTTTGCCCGGCGCATCCTCCTCACCGAGTTTACAGTATCTCCCGGCGGCCGTTTTACCGCCTGGTACGAGGATGACGATATGTTCTGGGGCCATGTGATCACTGTGGATGGAACGCTGAAAAAAGGCCCCGTTGACGCTGAGATACAGGGCTGACTACAACCGTTTATGGGAGGAGGTGCCCATTATGTGCGAGCACTGCCGTAACATTCAAACATGGAGAAAATTTGATGCCCCCAAGGACTACCTGGCTTGTATTGCCTATATCCAGCAGTTGGTGGAACAAGGTGAATTTGAACTGATTGCAGAGGAATCCACCTGTCCGCTGGAGAAGGTAAAGACTGAGGATGGGTGGGCAGACGAAATTATGGCTCACATGATTCGATGCAAGCACTGCGGTCAGATCTTCACCTGTGTAGTCAACACCTGGCGAGGCAGCGGACACTTCAAAAAAGGCAAAGGATGACTGGAAGGAGGAAACCTAAATGAACAGCGAGCAGATCACGGCTTTTTTACAGGAGCATTAGTATATTGCCTCAGTGATCATTGGGGTCGTGATTTTGATTGGAGCAATCCGCAACTGGAATTGGCTCTGCGACCCTACCGGCAAACCGGATTCTCACCGCTATGGACGCGGCTCCCGGCGGGTGATCTTCTTCCTGCTGGGTGTCCTTCTAATCGTGGTGAGCATCTGGGGATTTATGCTGAAATTGCAATAAAAGGAGCGATCCCATGACCCAAGAAGAACAGATCCGCCTCTATCGGCTGATGGAAAAGCTCAACTGGTTTTTCCACCAAGAGATGCACTACCTGGATCGGGAAACGGCGGAAAAGACCGCACGAGAGTGTTACCCGGAGATTCGGGATTTTACATACGATATTTTATGGAATGACCTGCCCAAAGAGGTCCAGGAGCAGCTCATGGACGAGGAGGAATCCCTATGAGTACGCTGATTTGCTCTTTTGATGGTCTGCACGACAACAGAGTCCTGCGCTACTACGCTGACTTTGAAGCCCACATCCTGCACATGGATACCCAGACCGAGGCCGGAGAGAAAGTATCCGTTCACTTTACTGGCTTGCTGGCCCACTGGTTTGAAAATGTGGTCCAGGACAACATCCTCTTCGGCATGGATGAGATCCGCGTGGACGCTTTTTTTGAACAGTACAAAGACCTGCTGGGCGGGACCATCTCTTACGGCTTTCCCGCCTGTTGCAGCATCGAGGAACTGCGGGAGCGCATGGATCGGGAGCACATCCGGGTATTTGTCATTGATTCTTCCCTTGGGCTGTGTGGATTTGTATTGGCTCAGGAGGTGGAACTGCAATGTCTATAACTGCCTATAAAGTGGAAGCCGTCGGTCATGACCGAACCGGCGAAGACTATGGCTATGTAAATATCATGTACCGCTATGGCAACAAGCAGTCCTGTCCTCGGCCAGATCAATGTGAAAAGATAGAGGTCATGTGGGCGGATGAGAGCGTCTACGGGCCGCCTGCTCCTGGCAGCAAGGTGGGCGACTTTATAAAGACATGGCTGATGGGCTCCTGGGACTGCGGAGTATTTACCCACCGGGAGATTGCCCAGCGGCTCATGGATACCTTCACCGGTCTGAAGCTCAAGGAGCTGGCGTGGTTTGAGAACCCCAGAGAAAAGACGCTGAAAAACGGCAAACCGCGTGCGCGTCGGGCCAAGTGGCTGCCGGAGCGAGAGGTCGATCTGGTGTATCTCTACTCCGACTACTATATTGACGCAAGAGAACCTACTTCTGCCCAAACCGACTTCTTCACCGTTACGAGGATGGACGCTTGGGGCGTGAGCACCTGGTTCATGTGTACCCCAGAGGCCGCCGGGAAACTGATCGCCATGGATTACGACAATCTGTCTATAAAGGAAACTACTATTGTAGGATAGAGAAAGTAGGTGCCTTATGTACCAAATTGCATATATTGGCCGCTGGGAGACCCTCCCGGAAACGGCTGCCGCCATCTGTGACCACGACACTCCCAAGCTGGAGACGCTGCTCCAAGGCGGTCTGGATTTAGATGTTCCCATCCAGCTCAGCGAATACATCAAGCTGATGCCATTGGAGATCGCGGTTTTTCGGAACGATGTGCCCATGATTCACTTCCTGCTGGAGCATGGAGCTGATCCCAGTCTGGCAGAGGAACAGCCCCTGCTGCTCACCGCCGCCCGCTGTTGTGGGCCGGAGGTGGTGGCGCTCTTTGCTGGGCAGGCCGCAAAACTCAGCCCGAAGCAGAAAGAGCGGGCCTTCCAGGAAGTGCGCTGGGGTCAGCGAGCGGAGAATATCCAGGTGCTGGAGCAAGCCGGGATCACAGTGGACAAGTTTGGCGGCGAGGCATTCCGGGCCGCTGTGTCCGAGGGCAACACCAAACTTGCCCGACTGCTTCTGGAAAAAGGGGCAGATATCAATTACCACAAGCCGGACATGGTGTTTCCGAACGCCTCCACCGCTGTCACCGAAGCTGTCCGACACAAAAATCTCCCCATGGTGCGCTGGCTCATTGAGCAAGGAGCCGACATCACCATTGCGGACAAATACGGTGACCGGCCTTACACCGTGGCGGTGCAGAACAAGAATCAGGAGCTGGCCGACTATCTGAAGGCGCTGGAACCGGAGGAATGGCACAACGAGCAGGAAAAGATCCGGCAGCTCATGCCCTACAAGCTGCCCGCCAAGCTGGTGAAATACTTGAAGACCGGCCCCCTGCGGCTGGAGTTCCCGGATCAGGAATGGGTGAAGTGGGCGGAACTCTACTCCTTCATGGATGTGCAGGAGATGACCTGGAAACGGAAGAAGCTGCTCTCCCTGATGGTGCAGATGGACAACTACAGCGACTATCTGCTGCTGTGGAGCCCCAGGGACAAGAAGCTGTGGTATCTGGACATCGAGCATGAGGAATTCCACCCTCTGGCCAAATGGGATGACTTCATCGCAGATCCCGGACGGTATCTGAACGGGATGATCGAGGGGGAGTTTGAGGAATGAGGATAAGTTGATGAATGCATTACTTGAAAGCCTGACCAAAGTTCTGACCGAACAGGGTTGGAAAGTCGAGATGCAGGAAAATAATCAAATCCCAGCGGAGATCATCCAGCGTTATGATTTACTTCCAGCGGATTATATCTATTTCCTCCGAAACATGAAAGCCTGTGTCAACAGTGCAGAAACCGTGTGGATGCTTTGTCCGGATGACTTTGCCCCACAGGGAGAAGGCGGATTTGCCTGGAACGAGTTTGAAAAAATGAGTTTGGATGCCGCCGAAGGAGACAACAGCTGGACAGCGGAAATCAAATCTTTCTGGAACGAACATCTGCCTATCTGCTTGTCACTGAAAGATGGATATTCCTACTATGCACTCTGCCTGAAAGATGGAACCATTGTCACCGGAGAAGAACCGGAGTTTGAAGAAACAACGGAGGTTGCCCCTTCTTTTCGAGATTTTCTGCAAATGCTCTGCAATGGCGAGTTGGATTTGGAATAAGGAGTAAGGCCATGACATCCATAGACTTTCTGAACAAGGTACATAAAAGCCTGGACTCGCAGGAATATAACCTCTCTTATTCTCCGGCCAAGTCCAAGAATTATATGCTGTACTGCAACGGCAACTTCATCGGTGGCCTGTTCGATGAGGAGCTGTGCTTCGTCTACACTGACAGTGTGAGTGAACTGCTGGGGCAGCCGGAGCCGGTCTATCGCGGCTACTCCAGCGCCGCCCAGCACAGGATGCTGGTGATCCCGGAGGAGCACTGGACGCAGGCGCTGAAACTGCTCTATGCCGAGAAATTCGACTGGAGCCGTTTGGTGTACGACATCACCTACACCAGCATTGGTACGGCTGTGATGGAGGACTTCTACGACGAGAATGTGGTGTTCCTGCGCTTCTGCTTTGAAAAGGAATTGCTGAAAAAGAACCCGCTGGACCGGCGGGGCCGGATCATTCGGATGGTCTATCTCAACCAGGACTTGACAGAGGCGGGCAAAGTTCTGTTCCCCAGACTGCTGCAAAAGTTCCTTGTTTTTACAGACCGCGGCGGGAAAACCAGTCTGGAATCCATGCTGAAACGGTGGTACACCGCGCTGGAGAAGGAATACCGCAGTCAGACGGCGGGATAAGGAGGGCGGCAATATGACAGAAGAAAACAGAACCTACATCACCCATCTCAAGGTCGCTGATGTCCCGTGGCACCGGCTCACCACCGCCTATGGCCGGGGGACGGATTTTCCCGCACACCTGACAGTGCTGGAACAGATGCGTGATTTGGCGTCCGTCAAAGAGTCCCTCTACGAGCTCACCACCAACATGGAGCACCAGAGCACCCTGTGGCACGCCACCCCCTTTGGTATGGTGTTCCTGAGCCGAATTCTGGAGAAGGCCCTCGCAGACAGCGGGCAGAACCCCGCAGCCCATTTCCTGGCCGGGGAGCTGCTGGACTTCTTCTCCTGCATCCTCCAGTGCTTCCACGACGGGGACGAGATGGAGCACGCCGAGGCGCTGCCGCTGTTCTCCGATCTGCTGAAGGAAGAATACCTGTGGTCGGAGGAATACGACGAGGAAGAAGATGAGATGCGCTACGAGGAGGACGAGGTTTTCCCCGATGACCTGTTCTACAGCTTCTATTACTACTCTTGGCAGGCGGTGCTGGCCTATAGAGGCGCACTGGAGCAAGTCCCGGCGGAGTTTTCCAAGCCTGCTGCCGCGGTGCTGGAACTGCTGTAAAGGAGGCTACACCGATGTTTGAAGAATTCTATGAGATGTACGAGCCCGAGGAGCAGGAAGTGGTGGCTCTGATCAATCGCTGCATTGGGGGCGGATTTAACTGGAAAGGCAACTTTTGGGAAATGACCGTTGTGACGCTGGGTATCGTGTTCTGTAACACCGGCAAGGTCAGCACCAAAGAGGAGCGGCTGGATTGGCCGGTCAGCGATGAGGAGCGTAACAGCGAAAAGGGCTGGGGACGCTTTGGCAAGGAGCAGATCTGCCGCCTGAAGATCCGCCGGATGAAAGAAGAATTGGCAAAGGATCTGGTGGTGCGTCCCTGGTGTATCTCCGAGATAGTTAATGCCCATGAGGACTGCCCGGAACTTCAGACCGTTCTGGACGAGTACCACAAGCCGGTGGTGATCCAGGACGAGGTGCTGGGTGAGCTGAAGCTGGACAAGGACTATGATACCTTCGAGGGCGAGATCCAGTGGTGCGGAAAGAATATGAGCCTTTCTCTGGAGGTCAATGCCGAGAGCAAGCCCTCCTGGACCCGCGCCCGCAGCGCCGCCAAGAAGCTGCTGGCCGGCTGTGAAACCTGGGACAAGGCCATGCGGGAGCTTGCAGCCAAGAACCTGACCGAGCTGGCCAACAACTGGCTCTCCCAAGATGAAAAAGATCCCCGTGACCCGGAAACAGACCCCATCACAGAGGAAGAACTGGCCCGGCGGATCAGCATGACGAGCCTTTCCGTCACCTCCGGCGGCAGCTTCACCGCCTGGTTTGACTGCGACGAGATGTTCACCGACCATGCGGTGACGGTCTACGGCTCCTTGAAAAAGGGCCTCAAAACTGCCCACATTGAGGGGTAAGGAGGATAACATTATGAAACTGAACTGTAAACGCATTGATTTTACATATACCCCCGGCGAGGAAATCTTTAACTTTCCCGAGGAATCGGGACTACCCTTTATCTTCGATGTAGAGGAAGAACTGACTGCCGATCCTGCTGCCATGGATGTGGTGGGAGAAATGCTGGATGAGGCGGAGAAATTGGCGGAGAAGGCCAAAGCCGCCATCAAAGCGGCGCTGGCGGACGAGGGTGACCCCTACCACGATGCTGTGACCTTTTTCATGCGGTTCCACCGGGACGAGGTGCCCCCTGACATTGCGGCGGAGCTTTTTCCGGGAACCGATCCGGCCCAGCTGTCCTTTGCCGAAATGGTGGACTTTTTGAAGCTCAAGCGGTTCGGCAGTCTGGTGGATGGCGAGACAAATCAGCAGTCCTTCATCCTGGATTTGTCCTTCAACCCGGAGATCACCGACGAGCTGCTGGTGGTCTATTTTGATTTGAACAAAGAGATTTTCTGTATTACCCATGAGAGCTGAATTTGTTGCTTGTATTTTTGAGCCTGAGCCTGTCCAGTGGGGGCTGCGGGGGGACCCGTTCCTGTGGCGGCTGCTGGAGGAGCGGTATCAGGCGGCGGAGCTGCCCTATCCGCCCGAGGCGCTCCGGGAGGAGATTCTCCGCATCTTCGCTGATCTGGCTGGCGAACTGCCCGCACCGGATAAGCGGTACTATGTGGAGCGGTTTGCCAAAACCCATGTGGGCATGTCCACCGGCTGGGTAAGCGGCGATTTTTGGCTGGACACGGCCATCCCGTTGCTGATGGAGCGGCTGGAGCGGGCCAACTGCTTGACGGATGATGGCACGGAGGAGGTACGACGGTGAAGCAGGATCGCAGTTGGCCCAAAGATCTGCCGGCACTTTTGATTCAGCAGATCCGCCTGCAATGGTATAAGGACTGCCGGGGCGGAAGCGCCGCCACGCGGCGGAACCAGTACCCCAGAGCCATGGAGCTGCCAAAGGACTTCTTCTCTTATTATTCCTTTGGCCTGCCCATACACTTCGTGTCCGTCGTACAGAGTCCGGACGGATTTCGTGTCTACAAGGACTGCCGCAGGCTGATGGAGTGGAAGCCCAACAGCACCATGAGACTCCACCCATTTGAACTCATTCAGCGGGAAAGTGGAATCCAGGTATGGTACCGCTATGACTGGCACATCGGCGCGATACCGGAGCGATATACCTATGATAAGACCGGGCAAAAGCTCCCCCTTAATGAGTTGGCATTGGATTTGGCTCCCGGTGAATATGGGCGAGCTGTCTGCAATGGGCGGTTCCGGGACTGGGACACCGGAATCTGGTATTATGTGCTGGACATTTTGAATGTGTTGCCGCTGGCGGAACCCACCCGCTCACGGACCAGTTTTACGGACAGAGAACCCGGTAAGATCTATACCAAGATCGACCGGCTGTGGTGATGGAGGTAATTACCATGGTGAAAGAGCGCATCCCCATCTCCGGCGACCTCAAAAGCAGGGTCAGGCGGCTGATGGAGTACGCCGGATGGCAGGAAGGGCGAAGCGTGAACATCTCCCTCGCGGAGCGGTATTACGCTGACCACGGCGTGCCCATGATGAAGGCCACCCAGCGGTTTTACCGCAAGTATTTCGGCCTGTGCTGTCAGTGGTATTTGGCGCAGAAAAAGCTGAACTGGGCGGCCGACTTTGAATTCGCGCTGTTTCCATACCTCATCAACGGGATCAAGAACCACCTGGAGGATGCCTATTTCCGGGATATGTCCGGCTGTGAGCTGGCGGAGATTGAGCGGGCGGCCGGCCAGAGGTGCCAGCCCATTGGACACATCGGCTACTACTACCCGGCGGAGGTCTGGATCTCCGAGCACGGGAAGCTGTATGCGAAATATGAGTACCAGGATGAGATTGAGTGCTTTCCCGATGTGTTTGCCCTGATCGAGCGGGAGCTGAGGCAGTGCAAATTCGATTCCGCCGCTATGAAAACCATGGAGGCGCTGGACGGAAAACTATGAAACAGGACTTTACTATTTGGCGCAATCAAATATTGCAGAATCCGCGGGACATTTCACCGCTGAAATTCGGCATGTCGCAGGATGAGGTGATAGAGATTTTCGGCAAGCCCGATGCTGTTTCCACCATGAGAAGCGACGGGAAACCTTTGATCCTCAAATATTGTGACATAGAACTGCATTTCGATAGAAAGGCCCCTCATGGGCTCTACTTAGTTTATTGTGACGACGAAATCGAGCTGAGCATAACAGATCATCACGACGAACTGCTACAGCCGATCACAAACATAGAGCCGGTGGACAACGAATTTTTCCTTCAAGATGGAGCCGTTTATTTCTCTGGCCTGTATGAAAACGGCTTATTGAAGGGTGTTTCGCCCAAAGACTTCTGCTGCTGGCATTACTGGGGCAAATCCTCTACGGCCTGCTTTCTCGGCGGGATTCGCCTGCGTGGAGCAGATCCGGCATCGTTTCGGGTGTTAAACTATGCCTACGCGATGGACAAAACAGCCGTCTACACCACCAGCGGGAGAATCCCAGATGCAGAGCTGGCAACCTTCCAGGTATTAGACAACGGCCAGAACGATTCGGGTGCGCCCCAGGGATATGCAAAGGACAGCCGGCAGGTCTACTTCCACAACGGAGACGGCAAGGTGAAGATCATCAAGGGCGCGGAAGTTTCCTCTTTCCGCTCGTTGGGCGATACCTATTTTGCCAGGGATGAGAAACGGATCTATGCCTACGGAAAGCAACTCTCAAAAGCGGATTTGCCCTCATGGGAATTGCTCAGTCACTGGTATTCCCGCGATGCCAAGAGGGTGTACTACCTGAACCGGGAGATCCGAGGGGCGGACCGGGACAGCTTCACCATTTGCACCCCGCCGGACGCGCCCCCGCTTGCCGACCATCTGGCCCGTGACAAGGAACATTTTTACCAAAACGATGAGATGATTGAAGAACCGCTGTGGCTGGAAAGGCTGCATGAGTTAACACCAGAACAGTAGACGGAGGAAAACGGCTATGGATTATTTGAAAGCACTGCGTGATGACCCTGATCTGGCAGAGGAGTTTGATTCCCTTTTTGACTTCTTCCTGCTGGATGAGTTGTCTCCGAGGGATGAGGCGGATGGTCGATCAACCTTCACACTGCCCGGTATGGCTTTTGCCAGAGATGGCTCCGGCGGAGAATACCACCTGTTGGAAGATGGCTCCATCGGCTATTACAGCAGCGAAGGTGAGGCAGGCCGTCTGGCCGAGAGCATGGACGACCTTTTTTCACTGATCGTGCGCTGCATCTGCTGGCACGACTGCTGTGACGCAAAGGAGTATGCGGACTCCAAAACACTGGAGGAATACGGACAGAGGCAGCGCAACATCAACTTGGAAGATATGGATATGGACAGCTGGCGGCGGGTAGCTGATGCGCTCGGCATCCCTACCGATGAGCCGCTGGCTCCGGTTCTGGAGCGGTTCCGCAAAGCAACACAGCGCCAGCCTCTGTATCAGTGTATGTTCCATGAGGATGATGGCAGCCTGACCGAATCATACGGCCTGATGTTTGAATGAGAAAGGAGCAATCCCTATGAAAGCATTTGACCCCAATTACAAACTGCTGGACGAGATGTATCAGGACGATTACTATCCTGCTTTTCTGGTAGACAAGGTAAAAGACGAACTTCAGAAGGTCATCGACCTGCTGGAGAGCGGCGAAACCGACATTGAAGTAGTGCAGGAGACGCTGGACGAGGCGGTCTGCGGCATCAATGATCTCCAAGAGGAGTTTGACGAGAACGACAGCGAGATCGAAACGGTGGCCCGGGATTGTATTGGTGTCACTGTGGCCTACATTCTGGAGTGGTTCGGCATTCCAATTGATATTGAGGAGGCCATCCGAGAAAGGGACTGGTAAAAACAATGTCCATTGAAAATATGTTTGGCGACCTGGATAAGATCGACATTCTGGCAGAAACCAAAGCCGGAGAAGTGGTGATGGTTTTGGTCTGCAACGGCTTTATTGACGGCTCCCTGGAAACGCAGAAGGCCCTGCTGGACAAGATGGAGGGCTATCTGAACCACACCCAGAGTGAGGAGTTTCAAAAGGAATATGGTGGCTGGCCCGTGATTTTGCGTGTGACCCTTGGCCGGGAGCCGGATGAGCACATTCTGGCCCTGCTCAGCAAGTGTCCTGCTTGGGCGGCGGACTATGGCGTAAAGCTGGAAATTGAAATTGGAGGAAAACAGGTACGCATTGTAGAGAGCTGACCTATGCTCAAACCAAACCAACAGGAGGAAACGAGTATGCCGACAACAGAATGGCTGAACAAATACGAATCCATCAAGGAGAAACTGACCTGCAAAACAGACCTGGACGCCCATTTCACAGAGAAAGAGATTGGGAATATGGGCGTGGATGTGCTGGACATCGGCGCCGTCCATTTTCCCACAGGAACCATCTTTGCCTGCGATCCGCTGGTGGAGTTGGAGGATACACCGCCCTTTATTCAGAAGATCCCCGCCGGGACTTATCCCGTGAAGATCTGCGTGGTGCCCAGTGAGAAATACGGCGACCGCTACGCCTGCGTCAAGGTGGAGGTCAGCCAGGAAAAGCCTGTCCGCTATGAGCTGGGTATGACCGGCCAAGAGGATCTGGACGAGGAACTGGGTGAGGACGATTATTTTGGCTTTGGCGTAGACGCTGGGATGGGCTGCGTTGCGGACATCCAGACCCAGGCGGCCTTCAAGACATACTGGGCCAAGCGGCTGGAGGAGGACCCGGACATCGACCCCTACAACGACCTGTTCTGCGATCTTCTGGAGGAAAACGCCAAAGCCCACCCTAAATATCAGGGGAACTACGGCGACTGGCTCAACTGGACGGTGCCTGACACGGACTGCAATCTGCCCATTTTCGCCTCTGGCTGGGGGGACGGCTACTATCCGGTCTACTTCGGCTACGACGCAAAGGGTGAAGTCTGCGCCGTGTATGTGCGTTTCATCGACATTGAAGCTAGCTACCGGGAGCAGGTGTAAGGAGGTAAACAGCGATGGAATGGCCGAAACGGGCGCGGACGGCGGACTGGGAAAACGGTGTCCTGACCTTGGACAGAGAGAAGAAATTTGAAGTCCCGGAGCTGTCCGCAGAGATCATGGAGCAGCTGGCCGGCTACGCCCTGGTGGGCTTCCATGTGAAAGGCTATCCGGTGACCGATAAACTGCTTGCCCCCTTTGCCGGACATAAAAGCATGGCCAACTTCGGCGTGGAGGACGGTGCGCTCACTGACGCCTGTTTCCCCGTTTTTTACGCTATGCCCAAGCTGCGCTATCTGCTGCTGGACGGCAATGCCGCCATCCACGGCAGCGGTCTGTCCGCCCTGCGGGAGTGTAAAATAGACCTGCTGACCCTCAACCGCACCGGTCTGGATGACGCCGGACTGCTTCAGGCAGCCTCCATCCCCAGGCTCTCCCACATCCAGATCGACCATACCGCCGTTACCTATGAGGGCCTGCTGGCCATCGCTGGCAACAACCGCATCGAGCCGGTGGCCCATGTGCAATTCACCCAGGAGCAGATGGAACACTTCTCCCAGCTCCAGCGGGAAAAGGCAAAAAAGCCAGCCCAGCTGGATGAACAGGCTGCGGAGGAATGCCGCAGGGTGTTGTCCTCTTTCTTTGCAGAAATGACGGAATGGGAGCAGTACATGGAGCAGGCCGGGTTTGAAGATGCCGAGGCTGTGCACCGCCTGCTGGCGATCTGGGAAAGGTATGTGAGCGAAAAGCCCCGTCCGGGCTACCGGCCTCTGGGCCTCTCATACAGTGCCCAGGGCACCTACAACGGGGAAGAATTCCTTGACGCGGAGCAGATCACCAAGAACAAGCGCTACATCTACACTAGGGAGAAAAACACCGGCTTTGACCGCCGTTTTCTCATGAAGCGTGTGGGCGATAACTGGATGATCGACGGGGTTCAGGAGCGGCTGGACGGCTGGCAGCGCACGGGATTGTGAGGCATCACATGGCTTGGGAATATGAAACTTTTGGCCCAGACGGTCAATGCAAATTGTTCGGTGTGAACATCTTTGACTACGACTGGCAAACCATCGGCAAGCGAGTAAAAGTCAAAGACCCGATCTACCATCAAGACCATACCTTCGAGGTCTGGCAGGTGGAGATCGACGGGAAAATCCGCCGCTTTGCCGCTGGAGAGTTCTCCAACTGCGTATGGGGATTCTATCTGGAAAAGAACGGATGAGAGGAGCGTAGCGCCATGAAAGCCACCGCCGGAGAGGTCTATACAGTCTACAACCAATATCTGAAACGCTACACCGCCTGCCAGGTGGCCTATATCGCGCCGCCGGACTCGGTGAGCAAAGAGTCTTGGGCGGTGATCCTCTCTCTGGATTGGGTGGGAGACGCCCCTCTGACTGCGGAGGAACTGCCCCATCTCCGCCCGCTCTACAAGGACTTCATGTACTGGTCCCGTGACCTTCATCTGCTACGGGTGCCAATGGAGGTCCCACCCCAGTATAAGTTGGTTGGCACACTTCCGCCCTTCACCGACCAGCCCTGCCACTCCTACGGCGGCTGGAGTGACGGCTACGATGTGTACCTCCAGATTCGGTGGCAGGCCATCCCGGAGGAGCGGCGGCGGGCCTTCAAGGAGGCCATGGAGAGCGACGAGCAAACGGAGATCGGCGGCATCCAGCTGAAGGTCAGCAGCCATCGGGTGATGGACCAGTACGAGCCATTCGATTCGGCGCTGGAACTGGAGGCGCTGCCCTGCCTCTCCACCCTCATCTGCGAACGGTGGCACCCGGATCTGCTGGAGTTTTTGCGGGGAAACCCCTTCCTTGATGAACTGACCCTGCTGGACCACGGCCAGAGGGCCCTGGACCTGCGGGGCACCAGCATCAGAAAGCTGATGCTGGACATGACCGGCCTGGAGGAGCTGTGGCTGGATGAGGATACGGAGCTGCTCCTATTCCAGAACAAGGGGCCGGACGCCTGTACTATCCATGCCCCCGAAGATGGCGGCGGTTTGACCCTCCAATTTATCGGGGAATACCGCCCGCACACGGAACTGCCGAACCTATGGGGGCTGCATGGCATCCAGCTGAAGGACTTTGATCTGACCGGGCTGGCTGCTGTCCATCCCCATCTGAAGGAGCTGCGGCTCTGGGGTGCGCCGGGAAACTTGGGGAACTTCTCCGCCGTGGGAGGGTTCCGGGAACTGACGAACCTCTCCACCTATGACCTGTTCGGCTTCGGCGCAGCTGACATCCCCACCCCGGAGCAGATGCCGGAGCTTCGCTGGTTCTGGATGACCAGCCTGCCGGAGACGGCGGCAAAAGCGGCAAAGCAGCTCTGGAAAAGCAAGCCGGGAATGGACCTGCGGATCACCAAGCCACGGAAACCGGAGTGGCTGGCGCAAAACTTGGACAATCCATTCCGGGGCTGGGACGGTGCGGAGCATATTCCCGCCTCCGCTGCGAAAAAGGCAGCCAATCAATACCGAAAGACTCGTTCCCAGCTGATGAAGCTGGCTGCTGAACCGGGCGAGGACGCCCAGGCCCAGGCACTGGATGCAGTGGCAGCCTATACCCAGACCTTCAACAAAATGGGCTTTATCGAAACCGAGGAGCGGGACGAAATTTACATGGCCCTGCGGGGTATCCTTGATGCCCTGCCGGGCGATATGCTCCAGAAAGATGCCCTAATTGAACACTTTGATCATGTGCGAGATTTTTGAAAGGGGCATCACATGAGTTACACGAAATTCAGCAAGGCAGTGACCAAGTGGCTGAAAGCCAATGGCCTGCCCTGCTATGGAACAGCCTATGATAGCCCCGAAGAAACAAAAGCCCGGCTGGACGCATGGATGCGCGGGAGCAAAGAGATACTGCGCCAGTGGATCACAGATAAGCGTTACCGTGAACTGATCTCCTGCGCCCACGGAGGCTGGTATCAGGATGATGTAATTTTTGAGCCCTTGGCTGAACATTTTGTGGCGAACCACCTGTTTGATGAACTGCGTTTTCTCTGCGAACGCGGCATCCGTTTTTCTGCGGAAGATATGCTGGCCACCATTAAATCTGAGAAAGAGGAGCATGGGACGCTTGATATAGAAACAATTCGGTCTATCGATGTTCCAAGCTATGTGTCAGGTCGCAGTTATTCCCATTTGGGGGAAATCGCAAAATACAGGAAACGGGCGCTGGATCAGATTATCCGCTATGCAGGCTATCTGGAGCAGATCCACGCACCTGCGGAGTATTTGGAACAGGTAAATGTCCTGCAAGAGAGCGTTTCGGATCTGACAATCAAAACAAAAGATTTGAAACCATTTCGATTTCGGCTGTGAAAGTAATTACCTGAAAGGAGTGTGTGGGCGCATGAGCCGAATCGTTGATGAACCCTATTTCACCCACAGTGCCTACAGCGCCTTCACCACCGGCATCCAGGTAAAATGCCCCAAGTGCCATGGGGCTGGTGTGGTGACAGCGGACGATGATAACGCCTATTTCCGGTGCCTGAGCTGCGGCCATCAGGAGACCCGCGACCGGGAAATCTACCGCTATGATGTCCATAACCAGTGCAAAAACTGCGGCAGGTACTATCGGGTGGATATTGAAGATGAGGCAAAGCAGCACTATTCCGTTCTCCATGTGGCCTGCCCCTATTGTGGAACAACCATGTCGGGAGAAGTTCATAAAACAGCGGAGTCGTTTTCATATATTGGCGAAATCAGGGATGGACGAGAACCTTACTTCGGCCTGGAGCTGTGGTTTTTGACCTCATTCCAGGGTAAGCCAGTCTGGGCCCTCAACCGGGAGCACCTTGCCTATCTGATCGACTATCTCAGCGCCGATTTGCGAGAAAAGCCATCGGGAAGCCAGAAAAAGACCCAGGCCGATCATCTCCCCACATTCATGAAAACCGCAAAGAATCGGGAGCGGATCGTGAAGCTGCTGAAGAAGCTACAGGAGGGATGAGGATGGATCAGAATGTCCTTTATCGTGGTCAGCGTCTTACCCTGACGCGCTTTTGGGCGACGGGAGAGCCTTGCCTGTGGATCACCGACCCGGAGCAGATCGGGATGCCTAAAATGGAATTTGTGGGAGGCCACCCGGACGAATACTGCATTTTCCTGAAAAATCTGACTGAAGCAGAGCTGGCACAGATCACATCCCTGGACGGCACTCCACTGGATATGAAAGAAGAACGAAACGACATTGAATGAGGTGAACACCATGGAACCGATTAGAAACCCACTTCCCAAGCCGCCAAAATACATAGATGTGGACTATATGACTTTGCCTGACATCGACAGCAACCCGCTGTTCTATGATGAGGACGCGCAGGAGATCCTGGACTATTGGACGGACGGGAAAATGGTCTACTGGGATTTTGACCCGGTGTCCAAGGATGTAGAGCATTTTGTCTGGTTCAATCGGCGCTTTGCCAAGGATAGCAAACACTGTTTTCTCCAGTGCAAAAAGCTGCGGAATGTGGATCATGCCTCGTTCACGGCACTCAATAACTGCTACGCCAGGGATTGTAAAAGTGTCTGGACGACCGGCGGCCGGTTTGAGCCGGAGGACATCCGCTCTTTCGTTGTCTGTGATGATGGAGTCAAACTGATTGAAGAGATCCGGACCATGTCCGATGGGACACAGCGCCCCATCCGGCTGCGTATTCCCTACGGATATGCCAAGGACAGCAAGGCCGTGTACTATGAAAACTTTGCCGGCAAGATCAAGATACTGAAAAAAGCAGACCCTGCCACCTTCGTTTCCAACAATGACGCCCATTTCGCATGGGATGCCAAGTCCATCTTCTGGGGCGGTTATCTGCTGCCGAAAGCCGACTTGCAATCCTGGCGAATCGTGAATACAGAAATGGATCTCTCAAGGGATGACAAGCACTTCTATATCCTGAATAAACTGGTCACAGAAGAAGAATGGAACCAGAAACTGCTCGGATAAGAAAGGACAAACCCTATGGCTCTACAAGATAAGAAAATAATGCCTCCCCCTTGGCTGGCCCACCGGGAGATCGAGCGATACTCCATTGGCTGGCGCATGGGCTATGGGGAGGATTACATAGACCGATTTGGCGATTGGCTGGACACCCTCTCCCCGGAGGAGCGGACGGAATACCGCACTCTCTTTCCTGAACCGGTGACCTGGAAGGGCTGGTGGGATGACGAGGACAGCAGCGAGGTGCTGGAGCATGGTGACTTTTGGGTGGATGCGTGGCAGCCGGAAGGCCAGCCAAAGTACACCCGCCAGTGGCTCCAGCAGGAGTTTGCCGCCGGGCGGAAGCGGGAGCTGTGCCTGTTCTGGGGCCATCAGCTATCCGAGGACGGCCAGCTGACAAAAAGCTGCCTCAGCCAGTGGTGGATGGAGGACTTCTATACGACGGCTGACTCCTACCTCTGCATGGAGCAGTATATGATGGCTGCCAAGGCCGAGCTGTTCAGCGACAAAGAGATCCGGGACCAGATTTTGAAATGCAGCGACCAAAAGCAGATCAAGGCTCTGGGCCGCAAGGTGCGGGGCTTTGAGCAGAAGGTATGGGACAAGTTCAAGTACGCCATTGTGCTGCTTGGCAACTGGCACAAATTCAGCCAGAACCGCGAACTGCGGGAGTTTCTCCTTTCCACCGGGAACAGCGTGCTGGTGGAGGCCAGCCCCTATGATGCCATCTGGGGTATCCGCCTCGCGGCCAGCTCCCCGGAGGCCCAGGACCCCATGAAGTGGCGTGGACAAAACCTGCTGGGCTTTGCGCTGATGGAGGTGCGGGACGAGCTGCGCCGGGTGACAGAGAACGAAATGCTTTGCGACTGGAGTACAGTATGGGAATATGAGGAGTGATTCCATGTCCAAATTACCATTGGAAGAAATACAGTCACTTCGCAGCAGGATATATCACGGAGAGCAGGAACTGATTTCCACTCTGACACCCGAGCAATTCTTTGCCCTGCTATCTCACGACTATGATACCGGTTTTGCAGCTGGTAAAGCTTCTACACAGAAGGAAATTCTCTGTATGCTGGCTGCGGACGGGATGCCCGCTGAGAAAATTGCGCTTCTGCTGCGGATAAAGACAGAAACGGTGCTGGAGGTCATGGCTGCTAAACAGGCCCACATTGAAAAATGCAGAAAGAAACTCGGACAGGAGGCGAAGCCATGAAAGACTTTTCCCAATACGGAAACAGACCGGACGACCAGTGGGAGATGCTGCCCTGGATACCCGATCCACGCCCGCCTTTCAAAATCTGGGTGAAGCCGGAGCAGATCGCGCCATTCTTCCTCATTCCCCACCACCCCTATGCCATCTCCCTTCTGCTGAAAATCAACGATGGATTCCGGACGGAAGAATTCCGTCGGCTGGGACTGACTGGAAGCAGCGGAGACTGGGAGCGGCTGGTCCGGGGCGTGATACGGGAGTTCGAGGAAAACAACAGCGGTGTGGGTCTGTTTCACTTCGACTCTGACGAGGATGTGTTCTGCGTGTATTCCCAATACATCGACGATTTGATGATGCTGGCCAAAATGATCCGAGCAGCCTGTGCCGATGAAAAAGCGATGCGGACTTATCTTGGCAAGATCGAGTACATCAAGCTCTTTTGGGAGGGCGCACCGGAGGGTGAACCAGCGGTCATCCTCTATGAAGTGGATACCGAAAATGAGCGGCTGGCCCTCCGCTCCATCGACATCTTTGCAGATTGCCGCACCCGTAACATCCCTGACCTTTACGACGGCGCCATCGAGATCACGCCGATCCCCACCGTGGAGGAATTGAACGCCCATGTCTGGGGCGAGGAATTCCACGCCTGCATCATAGAGAAAGCGGAATTTGAGGCCATCTGGGAAAGCCACACCTATGATGGAGCATGAAAGGAACCAGGAGGAGACACTATGAACAAACCTATAAAAGCCAAAAATCTGCCGTTGTTCCCCATCATTGACCTGGACCAGCTGCGCCGGGAAAACCGTCTGGAGGGCACAGAGGTGACAGACTTTTTCACGGCAAGGGATGGAAAAGTCTATCTTCTCATGGAACAGCCGTCCGAAACACAGGGTAAGGACTGGCTCAGCACTCCTTCCACCTATACCGCAGTGGAAATCCAGCTGGATTGGGCAGAACAGCGGGTGCTGGAAACGACGCTGTTTCCTCTTGGCCTCTTGAAGTTCCAGTTCCATTATTTGCGGCCCGCAGGTGATCACTTCCTTCTGCTGGGGGCAAGATGCGCCTATCGGAAAAACGGCCCTGACCAGAACGCCTGGATCGTCAGCCGGGACGGAACTGTGCTGTCCCGTTTCTGCCTGGGGGATGGCATTCAAGATTGTGTGGTAAAAAAAGATGGCACCATCATTACCAGCTACTTTGACGAAGGTGTATTTGGTAATTACGGTTGGGATGAACCTCTGGGTGCTTGCGGCCTGATTGCATGGACATCGGAGGGAACTCCTCTCTGGAAGAATGAGAAGTATTCCATCTATGACTGCTATGCCATCAGCCTGGACGAAGAAGAAAACCTGTGGTTCTATTATTACGATGAATTCCAGCTGGTGCGGACGACCTTCAAAGAGGATCTTGTGTTTGAACTGCCAATCGAAGGAAGCGGAGCTTTTTCTGTTGCCCCGTCTGGTGATACTTTTCTGTTTCAGGGCGGGTATCAGGAACATAACAAATTCTACTTCCTTACCGCTCATGGTGATCGCCTTGGGCAAAAGTGGGAGGCTATTCCCACCTGTGATGGAAACAAAGTCGCTGTGGAGCAGTGCAGCCTGCTTTGCAGCCAGATGCTGTTCCTCGGGAAAAACGGTGTTCTCTATGGCGGGGTGCTTGGTGAAAGCGAGGAATGACAATGGTTGAGATCAATCGCGTCTGGCTCAATGTGGATACAGACACCAATAAAATCACGCTATTCGGCCGCCCGCGTGTATCCATCCATGTGGATGAGTACATTTGGAGTTTGATCGAAGAACATATCGTGAAGCCCCATAAGCTCATGCGCAGCGAAAAGCACAAGTATCTGCTGAAAATTGCCTTTGGCCGATTTGATCCGGTGCGGCACCGATATTATCCGCTTTCCCCGTACAACGGTCAGCTTCGGGAAGGTGTCAAGCCGGACAGCGCAAACGGATGGTATCCCCGTGAGGACTTTGCAGACGCTGCGGAACGCGCCACCTGGTTCTCCCCCGATAAAATCTGGACAAACTGCGGCAACAAGGTTCTGGATGTGAATGTTGATGCCGCCAATATGAGCGAGAGTATCACCCCCAGAGAATACGCAGACTTGCTGCTTGATGGGATTGGGGCAGCACTGGTGTTTAACTTCAAAAGGCTCAAGCGCGAGGAGTTTGATGGGCTGAAACCCAAGATCGACTGGAGCATAGTAGATAGCTTCCCCTTCCCCGCATCCTTTGAGGAGCAGCAGTACATTGGGGACGAGGGCAAAATTCATGTGTATTCCTGGGATGGCCGGCAGGAAACGAACCTTGTAGGCCCTCATTCTGTGCGGGATTTGTATCTGGAGCATTTCGGAAAATAGTGAGGTGAGCACATGGCAAAGGGCATTCGTGAACGCCTACTGGAGCAGGCAATAAAGTTCCATCAATGGCAGGAAGCCACTTATCCCGGCAAAACCAGCGAGGAACTCGGCGGTGAGTGGGAAGTCGATTATCCATACTGGAATGATACTTACAGTGCCTTTTGCCATGTGTTGACCCAAATGGATGCAGAAACGGCAGACAGCGTTCTACTGGATGAGATGGTCTATCTGATCGCCAGGGACAACGAAGCGGAGGGGTTTATACAGGAGACCACTTCCCATCCACAATGGTTTGAGTGCCTCTGCCGCAGGGCCGCAGCCTCCAATGAGAGTGAGGCCAAGTGGCAGTTTGCCGCTTATCTGCCAGAATGTCCGTGCAGCCAGGAAGTCAAAGACATGATCCTGGACTTCGCAAAGGACCCCAATGAATATGTGAGCCGGCGGGCGCTTTTGGCGATGCCCGCTCTGCGTCCTGACTGTGTGGAACAGTTCGCTCCGCTGTTCTGGGAGCGGAACTGTTATTCCCTCGAATTACAGGAATACCAGCGGATCGCTGTTCTGGTCTCGCTGGACGCCATCCATTCCGGCCTGCTTCCACAATACTTGGAGCAGGCCAAGCAGGATGGCCGGCGCTATCTGCTGGAACACGCAGAAAGGATTGAAGGAGGACTACTGTGAACGAAAATTTATTTCGCACTCAATTCGATCAACTGGAAACCACCGAGAAACAGGCGCTGATGGAAAGTCTGGCTGCTCGTTATGATATGACTTTTCTCGGTCTACATACCTTTGACCGCTGGGGCCAGAACTGTACCACCGGCATATTCGAGAAAGATGGCCGGGAGTTTGTCTTTGTTCCCGGTGACACCGTCACCCTGGGCTGGGAACGGTTCGCTATTGGGCTGGATCAGGACAGCCGGGAGGAACTGGACGATCTGTTCCAGGAATGGGAGATGGAACAGGACCCGGAGGAGATGATCCGAGAAAGTATGGCTCCTGTTCGGCAGGCAGCCATTGGCCCCATGCTGGTGGGCCGGGAGTTGGAGGAACTGTGCTGGGAGCCGGTCACAATGGACGATCCCAGATTGACCGCCCACCCTGACTGGCTGAAGAAGTTCCGGGAGTTTGCCTGGAGCGACCTTGACAGCCTTACTATGCACCAGTCAGCCCGCATTGAGCGGACGGAAAAGGGCTTTCAGATCTGTATCTATAACCGCACTGATTACGATGAACTCCTTGCCGGGCTGGAAAAACAGGGGCTCTCGCTGCCTACGGCAGACGAGTGGGCCTATCTGTGCGGCGGTGGGTGCCGCACCCTGTTCCCCTGGGGAGATGGAATGGACTACTCCATGCACCTGCACCACTTCGAAAGCCCGGAGGATGAGGACAAGCCCTTCGATATGGAGGAGCCTAACTTCTTCGGAGTGTCCATCGCCTATGACCCCTATATGCGGGAGGTCGTGAAGGCCGAGCAGTTTACCACCTGCGGCGGTGATGGCGGGCGCAGCATCTGCGGCGGACTTGGAATATTCCTCGGTTTTCTGCCCTGTTCGCCGCACTGCAAGCCGGAAGTGCAGGAGGACAAGGAACTGAACGGCGACTATGACTTCTACCGGCCTATTATCCGGGTAGATACGGACTGTTAGAAAGGAAACCTGGACACCCGGCTGTGGGGCCGGTGTGGAACCTACTATTTACAGAAAAAAGACTGAAGGAGGCGTCAACATGGATGTCGTGAAACTCCCCAAGAAAGTCCGCATGGTCTGCTATGAGATCATGGATGGCAAAGAAGGAGCCTTGGACACGCTGGAATCCTTTGCCGATAAATATCCCCATCAGGTAGCGGCGGTCAAGGCCGAGGTCGCCTATTTCAACCTGGACTATGAAAAGGCGCTGGCTTTGGATCTGACCATCCTTCCTTGGCTGGAGGAGTGGTATTACAGCAATGTGAGCGATGAGCACATGATTGCCATGACGGTGGCGGCCATCCGGCTCCACCGGGAGCAGGAACTGATTGAGGCGCTGACGAAGGAACAGACGCGCATCCGGGCTGATAACGGTCTCCCCCAGCGGGATCGGTTCTGTGACATCCTGATGGACTACCTCAAACGGGGCCTTATGCCCTTTGCGGACAACGACAAGAACTACCCCTACCATGAACCAGAGGAACCGCAGACAAAGGAGCAGCTCTGGGCAAAGCTGGTGGAACAGAATAAGAAGCTCTCGCCAGACGATCCCGATGCCAGGCGGAAGCTCTATAACCACTGCTGTATGTTCGGAACCGCCAGGGATGCCGTAGATCTCTTTGAGGAGATTCAAGGCGTGCCCATGGCTGACTCCTCCTATCGGGACGCAATCGCCCGCTATCTCTATCTGGGTGAACGGGAGAAGGCGCTCCAGACGGCAGAGCGGTTGGCAGCATCGCGGCTGTGGGCGGTTGCCGGGCCGACGCAGGTGCGTCCCATGTCCTTCTTTGAGGACCCGAATCTGCGGGAGTTTTTGCTGGAGCCGGAATCCCTCCGGCGCATCCGGGAAGCTGCCTTCATTGATGACGGGAACTTGATCCGAAAGTAAATCACTTGGGAATGGAGGATCTGCTATGAGCAAGGAGCTGGTACTGTATAAAGCATTTATTGACGGCCTTGTGGAGCGGAAAGACAGCATGACGGCACTTTGTGTCAAGGGCGGTGGCTTTCCCAAGACGGAGGACAATAAGGCGAAGAATGATCTTCTCGCCACACTGACCCCGGAGCAGAAAGATGTACTGGCCGAGATGCTTCAGGACGAACATATTGCGGGTATCCATACCACTCTTGCTTATATCAATAAAATGATGGACTTGGATGGTTTGGAGCTTCATCAGGACGGTGAATCCTATCCCAACGACTATTTTGAGAGCCTGCACTATGACTTCATCAGCCGTTGTGACGGAGATGAGTGGCCGGAATAATAGGAGGTGTGACAGATGTATATCAAAAAATACTGGGGCAACTTTATCGGAGGTTCGGATGACAGCCTGAACCTTGTGGCATTTTTGGAAGACCAGAAAAAAGAGGAGATCCCCCTCAGCGAGATATTTGCCAAGATTGGGCTGGACAAACAAAACTGGAACTTCCGCCAGACCGTGGAGTATCTGGAGTTTACACACTCCAGTGGTGTGGAAATGGATTTTCACTTCGCTATTGATGTGGTCACCGATCTGGCCGCCATCCTACTGGAGTGCAGCATTAGCGGCAGTGTAAACCTTCAGGATCTGGATGAGTACAACACCCCTTCCCGCCGTATCCGCATCACCGCCACGCCAGATGAGCATGACACCATGAACAAGGCCCTGGCGGATTTTGCCCAGAACCCACTGGAATATGACCTCAGCGAGATGATGGACAACGAGGAGATCCAGGAGATGGCTCGGGATGTGGAGGCGCTGCGGAAGGAGCTGTACGAGGCTGCTGGCCGCAACCGGGACTACCATGTGAAAGCGGAGGATGTGAAACCTCTACTCTCTGACTGGAAGGGTGCCGATGGCTGCATTGCCACCAACCGTATCACGGTGGAGGGCTGCAAGGTCGGCTACTGCTACCGGGAGAAGCCGGACGGCGACTGGGACAGTGGCTGGCGCTTCACCGCCGGCGATGAGAGCGAGGAGTACATGGACGACCCCAACAATGCCGGGATTTACAAGCTGAACACAATCTGCAACGACGATCCCGACATCATTGCGCTGCTACATATGCCCGCCCCCTGCGCCTTTGAGCGGGATGAGAACGGCGTGTTCCAACAAATCAAAGACTGGAAACCGGATGAGGACGAGGAGGACCCGGATATGGATATTTTGAAGCAGTGCCAGAAGTGGCATGAGAACAACGAGCATCACAAGATCATTGAAGCACTGGAGGGCATTGAGGAGCGCACTCCGGAAATGGACAGCCAGCTTGCAAGGGCGTACAACAACGAGGCAGATCACAGAACGCCGGAAGGCAGAGCTATGCTCAAAAAGGCCATCGCTCTCTTGAAACCTCATGAGGAATACTTTGAGGGAGACTACTACTGGAACTTTCGCATGGGCTATTCCTATTACTATCTGGATCAGGAGGGCCGGGCTCTTCGTTACTTTGAAAAGGCATTGGAGGCCCGCCCCGACGACGAGGACACCATGCAGCTGATCGACGGGTGCAAGAAGGGCATTTCTCTGCCGCAATTCTCGGATTGCTTCCGGGAAAGGACAGAGGACTGGTGGGAAACCTTTGCCGAGATGGAAGCAGAATTGCGCCAGATGATGGATGAGGACAAGGATCACACCCGCGGTGCAGAACTCGTGGCCCAAATGCAGGAAACTCTGAATCTGGTCTTTGATGAGATCTCTTTCGAGATGGGTTTCAACGGCGAGAAGTACGAGCTGATCCTCACCCCGGAGGGTGACAAGGTCAAGCTGTTTGAGCTGGTCTACTTCCAGAAGCACGCCTCCAAGGAGGTGCTGGAGCACTGGAACATCCTTGTGGGCCGTCAGCCCATCCGAAACATCGGACTGCGCACCGAGGATGGATGGAATATCTCTGGGGATGATGTGCAGATCTGGCTGGAGGAGCAGGGTGAAAACAGCTTCGCCATCTCCGCCTACTGTGAAAAGCTGCTGCCCATGCTCCAGAAGGCGGAAGGCCGAGTCTGGTGGATGCTCACCACCCTTACTGACCAAGTGCTGGGCGAGATTCCCCACATGAGATACATAGATAGCTTTGATGTACTGGAGGAACCCAAAGCCGAGCCGTCCATGCTTATGTCCCAGCTTCCCGACGCTCTGAAGGAGCGGGGCCTGGAACTCTCCACCGACCCGGAAGCCTATCTGAACAGCTATCTTGGCTACAAAATGGAACCCAACAAGGACCCGGAAGCCGATTGGCGGCTGGATGTGATGGTCGGCTCCACCAACTGTGTGCCGCTCATCAACGGCTATCTGAATGCCGATAATGACTTCATGGACGCACTTCATGCCGACGGCGCGGTGGCGGGCTTCTTCTGCTATCCTCTGGATGCTCTGCGGGAGGAGGAAGGAACGAATAAGATTTTCGACTTCCGGGACAAGCTGGAAGAAGTGTTCACCACCGGCGACGGCCCGGAGGTTCTCACCCTCACCGGCGGAGCCACCGGCCTTTTCTGCGGCTATGTGGACTTCATCGCTTGGGACATCGAAGCGGCGCTCCAGATGGCAAAGGAGTTCTTCGAGGACAGTGAGATTCCCTGGGCCAGCTTCCACACCTTCCGTCGAGAAGCAGGCACTGTGAATCTGAAAACGCCGCCCGAGGAGGAACCGGACGATGAGGATCAGGTCCCCGAGCTGGACGAGACGCTGACGGGTATGGACTATATCCCTTACACCCCGCAGAACGAAGAAGAATTCTTCCAGCAGCTGGAGCAGTGGAACGACGAGGACGAATACACCCGCTGCATCCAGGCATTGAACGCTATCCCGGAGGATTGGCGAAACTACCGCACCGCCTATGCCATGGCACGGGCGCTGGAGAACTACGCTATTCTGGGCGACCACACGGAGGTCCCCCCTAATTATAAGGGAGATAAGGCCCTGCGCCGAGCTATCGAAATGCTGGAGTCCGTCCAAGAAGAGGGTCAGGACAAGGCCCAGTGGAATATGCGGATGGCCTATGCCTATCAGTATCTATATGGTCAGGAGGAAAAGGCCATCCCCTACGCCCAGCGGTGGGCCGAGCTGGACCCTGAGGACGAGGACGCCCCGGCAGTGATTCAAGCGTGTCAGGATGAGATTGCAAGGCGAGCTGAGGCAGAAGCCGAGGACGAGAGTGACCACACAGGCGTCTTCACCGGCTTTGTGCTGCTGTCTAAGGCAGAATGGGATAAAAAGCAGTTCATCCGGGATATGAAGGAAAAGTGGGACATCGCCGTGGATGAATATGACGCCAGCGAGGAGAAGGACGATGACGCGCTGGTGTTTGAAGTAGGCGATATGCTCGCCGCCGTCAGCCTGAATAACTATCCCATCCCCGGAGGCGAGGCCGAGGGCAATGCGGAAAACAACTATATGTGGGAGGATGCGGTCAAGGTAGCCAAAAAGCACCGTGCCCACCTGATGGTAGCAGTGCTGGGTAAAGAGGAGGATTTGCTGGAAAAGGGCAAGCTGTTCACCAAGGTGGTTGCCGCCTGCTGCCGCCAGGAATATGCCACCGGCATCTACACCAGCGGCGTGGTGTTTGAGCCCCGGTTCTATGAGGGCTTTGCCGACATGATGCAGGAGGACGAGCTGCCCATCTTCAACTGGATCTGGTTCGGCCTCTGGCGGGATGAGAATGGCATGAACGGCTACACCTACGGTCTGGATGTGTTTGGCAAAGACGAGATGGAGGTACTGGGTACCGATGCCAAGCCGAGCGATCTGCGGGACTTTTTGGCCAGCCTTGTGTCCTATGTGCTGGAGAATGATGTGGAACTGCACGATGGGGAGACCATCGGTTTTGATGCAGATGATAAGCACACCATCACCCGCAGCCCTGGCGTCGGACTGCCGGAGGAGCAGATGACTCTGAAAATCTCCTGGGCGTCATCGGACAATGACCCTGACGATGATGACGATGACCCGGACGGTGAAGTGCCCGAGGATGAAGAAAACGGTGTTCCCGAGGTCTACACCGAGGAGGAGATGGAGGCCGTCGAGGCTCACATTCAGCAGTATTTCGGCAAGTTTGAGAATGTGTTCCACGAGCTGTCTTCCCCGGACATCCATGTGGACATCTGCGTGGTGCCGCCCTCTGGGGATCGGGACTACTACACCCTGGTAACCATGGGCATGGGTGCCCACCGGATGAATGTGCCGGAGGAACTGGCAGAATACAAGCTGGAGCGGGCGGAGCTTGCCATCGCGCTGCCGGGGAACTGGAAACTGAAGCGTGAGGACCTGAAGAATGAGCGATGGTACTGGCCCATTCGCCTGCTGAAAGCCCTGGCCCGCCTTCCCATTGCCAGCGATACCTGGCTGGGCTTCGGCCATACCATGGACAATGAAGAGGACTTTGCAAAGGATACAAAGCTGTGCGCTGCCATTCTGACCGGTCCCCAGGATACCGAAGATGGCAGCGAGGTCTGCATCCTGCCGAGCGGCGAGGAGGTCAACTTCTATCAGGTGATCCCTCTCTACCGGGATGAATTGGAATATAAGCTGGCCCATGACGCGGATGCCCTGCTGGACAAAATGAACGGCATCAGCTTTGTGGTGGAGCCTGACCGTCAGGATGCTATCACTCGTGGCACCCTTTCCAATGATGATTTTGACGGTGAGATGGACGATGCCTCCTATCATATCGAGAGCATTGAGGAGAAGGGTCTGCCCATTGACCCCATCAATGCCTACAACCATATGGCCATCTACTTGCGTTGGTGCATGGAGCATGATTTGATGGGCGAGGAATTCCTGAAAGAATACGGCGAAGTGGCCAAACAGGTCAAAGCCGATCCTGCCAGTGTGGACCTGCGGGCATTCATCCAGAATGAGTTGGACGGCTGCTTGTTCTCTGTGCTATTCGATCAGAAAGGCCGTGCTTTTGCAGGCTATTACTATGGAGAGGGCGACAGCCCCTACTATCCTGCCGATGTTGATGACAACGCCCTCCGCTTCTTCGGCCCGGAGCGGTATCACTCCAATGAGTTCCAAGATGAAGCCTACCTGTTCATCCCCTTTGACGAGGACTACTACCAGGCCATGGCAAAGGTGATCGAGGAACGCTTCACCAACTGGCAGGGACAGGACTTCGACGAGGACACGCTGGAGCCTTCTGATACAGCCCGGGCCATTATGGAGTATCTGGACTGCGAATGTACCTATTTCCCCTCCATGAAGGACGATGACCCCATCATGGCAGCTTACGGTTATGCCAAGCGGGACAGCGCCCAGGAAGGCTTTGTGCCGGTACTCATCAAGGCAGATGACGAAACGCTGCTTGAGTGTCTGGTGATGAACGCCGACCCGAAGAATGATGCAGACATTTACGAATTTGACCTCAAAACTGTAACGGAGTACCGGAAGAAGATGCTCTCCACCTCCGTCAAAGACGGAAAGGCGGTTTTGGAGGAATTGACCGGCCAGCGCAAGGAAGAAGCCGAGGATGACGATATGGACTGGGATGAGGAAATCCTGGGCGAGATGGAAGGCGGCTATGAGAATAACCGTATCTCCTGCTACTGGGATTCCGACACCGATATGACCCACCCTCTCATTCTGGCGAAAATTCCGGTCAAGAACCCCTGGGAGATCTTTGCCTACCTGCCCTTCGGAAACTGGAACGACTGCCCCGATACGCCGGAGCTGATGGCAGCGGCGAAATACTGGTTCGAGCAGTACGGCGCGGTGCCTGCCGCCATGAGCCACGACGAACTGGAGTTCCTGCTCCCGGCCCCCGTCCCCAAGGAGAAGGCCGTGGATGCAGCAGTGGAGCTGTACGGTTTCTGCCCGGATGTGATCGACCAGGGGCCGGAGGACGCCACTGTGGGCGCGCTGGCGGATGTGCTGCGGCAGTCCACTGTCTGGTATCTCTGGTGGGATTGATGGGAGATTTTGACCATGAACGAATATCTGAAGCAATATATTGAACTCCAAAAGCAGTTTCGAGAGACAAAAGGAAATCCAGACAGTGTCCGCGCGCTCTATACCTTCAAGGAAAAACTGGAGCAGTCGGAAGACAAGCAGGCCAAGGAAGTGCTGGTAGATGTGTATGATCTGCTGGACTTCAAGAAGGATGCCTACGAACTGCTCTGCCAAATCGGAAATCGTTCCGATAAAAAGACACTCAAGCGGCTGGGCACGCTGAAGGAATATGCGGACAACTGGGGCAATCATTATGCCCTCCCCAGACCCAAAACGCCGGAGGAAAAGCAGAAAGAGAAGGAGCGGCAGGCCCAGCTGGGCCTGCCCACCTTCCGGTATCACCCCAATCCGCTGGAAACCGGCGCTTTTGAGGAGTCTGCGGATGGCGTTGCCTGCGACTGCTGCGGCAAGACGACCCATATTTTCTATACAGGCCCCTTTTACGCTGTGGAGGATATTGAGTATCTGTGCCCGGAGTGTATCGCCAGCGGCGAGGCGGCCCGGAAATATGATGGCAGCTTCCAGGACGATTGCTCCGTGGACGATGGCGTGGAGAACCCGGCCCAGTTGGACGAGCTCATCCACCGAACTCCCGGCTACTCCGGTTGGCAGCAGGAATACTGGCGCGCCCACTGTGGCGACTACTGCGCCTACCTGGGCCCTGTGGGTGCCAGAGAACTGTGGGCGCTGGGTGTGCTGGAGGATGTGATGGACGATCCCATGTGGGACGATGAGCAGAGGGAAATGATTCAGGAATCCGTCAATGGCGGGCATCTGCAATGCTATCTGTTCCAGTGCCTCCACTGCGGAAAACATCTGGTCTGGATGGATTTTGATTAAGAAGGAGGTGCCTGCGCCAATGGAAAAAACCTTCCTCAACCCCGCCACAAATAAGCAGTGGCGAATTGAAATTGACGGACATACCATCCGAACCTGCTTGAATGGCGGGAAGGTCAAGGAGATCCTGTGCGACTCCGCCTTCCAGGTCAAGAGCAAGGCTGCCAGCGCCATGATGAGCCAAATGCGGAAAGGATTTGTCTATCAGAATCCGGATGCCGCTGTTGGGCAGGCGCGGTGCCATCGGTTTGTCGGCAAGGACAGCAACGGCTTTATGCCCTTGGCTGCCGCCCTCACACGGGACGACTTCTTCCTGACGAGGGTGGTCGGAGATTTTGAGGACGAAACCCTCTATCACTTCGATGGCAGCGGGGCGATCCTTGAAACGGTCTCTCTGGGGGCCAAGCGGATGACCTATGAGCAGGTCCTCTGCCCCAATAATACCCTGCTGCTGAACAACAGCTATCTTCTCCAGCAGTTCTCACTCCGCTCCCATGAAATCACACCCTTTGCCAACAAGAAAAACAGCATGAAGACCATGCTGGATGTCAGCGGCGACCTGGCCCTGTGGTACACGGGCGAGGAGATTGTTGTCTTTGACTTTGGCAGCAACACAGAGGTGTGGCGGGAAACGGTAAAATGCAAGAAGTCAAAAGACCCGTATTTTGCCTATTACTGCTTCGGGATGCTCTCTCCCCGGCAGAGCAAAGCGGCCTACCGCGTCACCGAGGGTGAGTATGTGCTGGTCGATCTGAAGTCCGCCCAAAAAGTGGTGATTCCCAATGAGGGCTGGCATCCCTTCTTCTCTCCAGATGACCAGTGTTTCTCAGTGGGCGGCAGGTTCTATCTGACCCAGACCGGAGAGGAGATGGACAATCCTTTCCCATTTTCTGTCCGGCAGGGGCTGAGTTTTTCGGATACCTGTACGGTGAGGACAAGGGGCAGCCTGATGGCCGTTCAGCAGGATCGTGGCAGCTCCCCCATAGAGCTGTGGGATACCGGAAGCGGCCAGCTGCTGGCCACCATTGACGACCCCTTTGTGGTGCGGCAGGTGAATTTTGCCTTTACCAAGAGCGGACTTGTCCTGCACACCGATTACGGGGCCATGAGCATCTATTCCTGCGCTCTCTGAAACGGAGGGATGAACGATGGATCATGAGAGGAAAGAGCTTTTGGCTCAGAAAAAAGCGCAGCTTAAAGTAAAACAGCAAAGAGAAGAGATCCAGCAATACAAGGACCGTCTCACAAAAAGCATCGAAGATTTTTCTCAAAAATACCGATGCGCGGATGAAGCTGAAGTGCTCAAAATTGAAACCTTTATCTCAAAACTCAATTTTGAGCAGCCGGGGCAGCTGGCGATCCAAGAAGTTTGCCCATATCCCCATGGGAATGTCTACTTGTGCTTTTTAATGGGAACAGACGCTTTATTTGAGATTTATGTATTTGGCAAATATTCTGACATTATGAGCGATCATGATGCATGGGAAGTTTTCAGTCCATACCTGTTGCTTGTGGACGAGGATTTTATTCATTACACTTATATCAACGATAATGGCGAAGTCATGGAATCACAAGTATCGTGATGGCAGAGAAAGAGCGTGGACACCTATGAACAAAGAATCATTGACTGAAAAACTCCTGGACTTGGTCGAAGGCCGGGAAACACCGGAAAGTTGGCGGAGCTGGTGGGACGAGCACGAAACGGAGTTGGAAGCTCTGCTCAATCGGGGTGAATTCCTGAAACTGAAGCCTTGCCGACATGGTTTTCAGTGGGTTCCGGTGTTTGGCAGCCAAAAGGGAGCCATCGCCATTCTGGAAAAGAGCGGCACAGCATTTGAGGCCAGCAATCTCTACCAGGAGCGGTATCTGGCGGAGCTGGATGCGTTCTGCAAGGAGCAGGAGCGAGTGCAGCGGGAAAAGCAAAAGGAATTCAAGGCCAGCCACCCAGAACTATTTGGCCGATACCCCAAGTTTTCCAAGGCATTGGCAAAGGTGCTGGACCCCACGGATAAGATCCAGCCTGCCGCCGCGGAGGAACAGATCAGGAATCAAGAAAGCGTGCTGGACTTCACGCTCCCGTCCCAGGTGCGGGAGTTTTTCCTGCTGACCGCAGGCATCAATGTATCCACAGGCGTGATCCTTACCCTTTCTGGGATGTTTGATCTGACCATCCATGGAGAGCGGTATTGTGTGCTGGGCGAGTTTTGGAAAGAAGCGGACGGCGACCAGCTCCTGTTCCGCCCCGGAGAGGAAACCATCTGGTACTACGCCCATGAGAAGGACAAGGTAAAACGCCTCTGCAACGATATGACAGAACTGCTGGAGAAGAAACTGGCGAGGTATCTCAATGAGCAATAAAAATAACGCGGCGGTTGAGAGTGGAACGGTAAATGAGTGAAGGAAGGTGGCAACATGGAGAGGATGGATTTCCCGAAGGGAACCAAGCCCCGCGAGATCTTCGTCTATACCTGTGAGCGGATCGCGGAGCCCTTGATCCCGCTGGGTTACAAATACCGCAAGAGCAAAAATGACATCTACAAAAAAGACGGCATCTTTGTGTTCTCCTTTTACTTTTCCCCCTCCATCCGCTTTGGCTCCACCACTTTTACTGCCTTCTTCGATGTGAGTTCCCCGGTGATTGCCCAGTGGCGCAGTGAGCAGGAAGGGACGGAGGATACCTATGATGGTATCGTGGGTACCTCCATCGCCCGACTGACCCGCCGGTATGATGACTTCCCCCGCTATGAGGTATCTACTCTGCTGGAGCGGGAACGCTCTATCCAGGAGATTTCCGGGCAGATCCAGGACTATGCACTACCGTTCTTTGCCCGGTTTTCCGACTTGTCGAAGCTGTTGGACGATGTGGAACGGGAAGGGTTCTTTCCCCATCGGAAGGGATTCGATGTTCCAAAGCGGAATCGGGAGTTCATCGAATGCTTCCGGAAGTATCTCCAAAAGCAGTAATCGAATGGGCTATCATACTGGACAATAAATTGGAACTTTTAGAGGTGTATTATGGGACTGTTTTTGAAGAAAAGGGTCGAAATGCCGGATAAAATCATTTTGGGGAATACGGAATTTGTATTTGACCGCAAACTCGGCTTTCATGTTGGAGAATGGACCGTATGGGATAGAAAGACTAAAATTCTCCTTGAGTTTCAGAGCACAGAGGGAAATATAGGCGATATCGTTTTGGAAAAGGTAAATTGGGTCAATGACCATAAAGATACCATTATCCGAGCATTTTTGGATGAGAACGATGACTGTATAGACGTCGTGAATGAAATGATCGAAGATGGAACGCTGGAAGCAGATGGGAAGATTTCAGAAGATGAGTTTGTAAAAGCACTATTCGTAAACAATGTAACAATATTTGTAAATGGAAGTGAAACTGGCTTTTACATCGATTTGGATGCGGAACCCGACTATTTCATGGGACATTTAGTTTGTATCGAGGTCGACTGCAAATATAAAATTGAAGTCGGCGGATTCAACGGATAACACTTCAAACACAAAAGGCAAATTCTGCGGAAAGGGCAACGCCCGCAACGACATCAGAAAGGAAACAAGTACCTATGTCAACCTGGAACGGAATCCGAAACAAACTGGAGAATGACTACCTGTGCCCGGCGCTCCGGGGCCGCATCCAGTATTTTGCCACCAGTTACTGGGAAAGCCATGACCAAACAGGCCGGGCGGCCATTCGACTGGACGGCGTGGAGGTGCTGCGAAGTAACTACTACGCTTATGAACAGAACTACTGGAACAGATATCAGGCCCTGCGGCGGGAGGGTGTCGGAGAGGACGACCCGAAGGCCCCCTTCCGGATGGCCCATGAAGGGACGCTGAACGACGCCTGTTTTGACAACATTTTTTTCTATGAGGCATTTCACGAATTTGACAACCAGAGCATCGAGAAAAGCCTTACCAGCGAGAATCCGCTTGTCCGTGTCTTTGCCCTTCTGGACCGCAGGCTGGGAAAGCGCCGCCTGCTGGCTTTGGAGGACTCCATGGAGCAGGGGCTGGACTGGGTGCGGGCCTTCTATGTGATCCGGATGCAGGCAGAAGGGCTGATGGAAAAAGAATAACATACAGGAGGAACCACCATGTCACAGATCGCATCCTTTTATCTACTCAAAGACGGCCAGCGGCAGGAACTGTCCAACGGTGACTGCTCCGGCGCGGTCTATATGGCCATCTGGGATTGGTGTGAGAGCGAGCTGGATCTGGATGTCCGTTTTCCTGCTCCCCAGGCGGAGGACACCCTGGACTGCGCTCTGCTGAAGGGAGAGTTGGCGTCTAATGTGCTGGCAGCCCTGCGGGAGCAGGACCTCCCGGAGCTGGCCGCTGAAATTGCCCCAGACTGGGATCTGCCCACCGAGGCGGTGCAAAGCGGGCTTGAAACGCTGCGCTCCCATCTGGAACTGGTGCGGGGCGACATTGCCCTACTGTATGAAATGACTTGACGAGACTATGCCCAAGCCAAGGATGCAGGTTAAGAAACGGAGAGAAATACCATGGTGAGAGATGGACTTGTGTTCAAAGATGAGGATGGTCAGGTCATATTCAACCAGTACAGCTTCTGCGAATTGGTGAAGCGCCTGCTGGTGGAACTGGTGGGGATCTCCTATGAGGAAGCCTCCCAGATCGTGGAACGCTCACCGCTGGCAGAGCCAGTGACCGATGCCTTGGGAGTGGCGATATTCAGCCATGACTTGCCTTATTACTGGGCTATGTTTTTTTACTATGGGAACGGTTACTGGTTGGGGGACAAGGGTATTCCAGCGCAGCCAGAGGATATGGATGCCTATGAAACTCTGGAAAATAAGATCATGGAGAAATACCACTTAAAGGAGCCGTTTATATGGACATAAGAGAGGTGTTCACCATCGACGGCCGCCGCTTTTCTAACATGGCCGGGTTTTATGACGAGGTGGAGCGGGTATTTACATTCGGTTTGGACTGGAAGATCGGTCGGAACCTGAACGCTTTCAACGATATTCTCCGGGGCGGTTTTGGGCGGCATGAGCATGGACAACCCATCCACATCCAGTGGCTGGCCTATGAAAAAAGCGTTCGTAATCTCGGGAAAGAGACTATGGACACCATTGTGGAAATCATTTTGGATACGGACCATTCCGGGCACGACTGTACCCTGGAACGGCTTTGACCAAGCAAAAAAGGAGGCATCACTATGGGACTTGACATCTACGCCGGAACATTGACCCGGTACTATTCTCACAACTGGAAAACTGTTGTTCAGCAGTGGGCGGAAGAAAATGGATGGGGCTTTCAAAAAATCACGCCGGATGGAGGAGCTGCTGATAACGAGGAAGAAATGTCCCCGGCTGAGGTCCAGGCGGCGGTGGAGAACTGGCGGGATCAAATCTTGAGCGCCATTTCTCAGCCGGGCCAGCCCCCCTACACCCCCTGGCCCGAGGACAATGAGAAGCCCTATTACACCGACAAGCCGGATTGGGACGCCTTCGGCGCTATGCTGCTGGTGGCCGCCTGCCATACATACGATGAGCCGGTGCCTTCCACCGTGGAGAAAGGCTGGAACTTCGGGGAGCATCCTCTGGTCGCCCGTCTTGCATCGGACGAGGAGCGGGTGTGGTCCTTGTTCCGCGGAGTTACCTGGTGGCTGCCTCTGGCGGATGCCTTCTTCTTCCAGGCGCCTCTGCCCACCGATAATCAGGCGATGATCGCCACCCTGGGCGGACTGCGGAAGGAGCTGGAAAAACTAAACCAGCTGGCATGGCAGGCCGATGAGGATGCCATCCTTGATTGGGCAGACACTGAGGGATACCCGATAGATGGAACCATAGGCCCGGATGGACAGTACAGCAAGGCGGACATCCCGGAACACACCCAGTATGACACCCAATCCCTGGCCAAGTTTGCCTTCTCCATGTTCTGGAGTGCCATGCGGTTTGCCGAGGAACAGCAGGTGCCCATCCTGCTTGATTATTAAAGAGGATTTGTCAGGAGGTGGAGACCAAATGAGTAATAAAGTATTCCAGCAAAACCTGGATGACAAAAAAGGCCCCCAGCCCGGAGGCCCCTATCTCATACAAATGCTGTTCAAAGAACCGGTGCCCATGCCGGACAAAGAGAAAATGACTGCCGTAATGGTGAAACACATCGGAGCAACAGAGTGCTTCTGTTATGATAAAAAAATGGCTGGCTTTGCCGCTCTGGATCATATAGCGGAATTTCAGGACGGCAAGTGCCCGGTACAGCTGATGGTGATGAAATGCGACAAGTTCAAGGGCAAAGGCTTTGATGCCTTTTTGTTGAGTCAGATGTGGGACTGCCAGGAGGACCGAGAGCGGATTTTCCGGGAGTGCCGGTATCAGGTGGTGGCCACTGATATGCTGGCTGCGGCGCTTCCGGCGCTGGAGCGGGCCAACCTGGACGCCGACTTCTTGGAGGCTCTGGCGGAGCTGTACCCCTCATGCGAAGCATTCTATTTCCAGAACTGCGGCAAGCTGTTTCTGGCAGAGGATGTGCGCTCCCATCAGATTGAGGGCCCGGATCGGTTCATCCGCTTTGGCGTCAATGTCCGATTCTTCAACATTGAGGGTACGGAGGATATGCTCATCGACACGGTGGGCATGAGCACCCTGTTTTTGCCGGATCTCCAGTACCACTTCCACGACATGGACCCAAATTGGGTGGTAAACCATGCCTATAATGTGGCGTCCTACATTCTGGAACATGATAACCCCATTAAGGATGGTGAAACCATAGACGGCGTGGCGGATGGCCAGATGTGTCGGGAGATTCAGTGGAAGTGCCAATATGAGGATGCCCTGATCCAGCCACCCAGAGGGGTGCTGGACATCAACATGGGGAAAAATGCTTCGGGAGGACGCTGACTTTTTATCATACCAGCAAAGGAGGGGGAACTATGCAAAGCCAAGGCAATATCAGAGTTGTTGAAATGCTTCGCTATCTTTATCAGCATACAGATGAAAACCATCCTGCTACTGTTACAGACATTACTGCTTACTTGAAAGAATGAGGCATTCAGGCAGTGCGCTAAACGGTCTATGCTGATTTGAACGCTTTGATTACGGCTAGGTTTGATATTGTGATAGTCAAAAGTACACAAAATCAGTATTTCATTGGAAGCAGGCTTTTTGAATACCCGGAATTAAAAATGATGGCGAATGCGGTGGCTTCTTCTAAAATTATTTCTGCGAAAAAATCGGAGGCGCTGGTACAGAAGCTGGGGTGTTTGACGAGTATCCATCAGGCAGAACAGCTCAAGGGGCTCGCCAGCTTATCCAGCCGCGTAAAACCAGGAAATGAAAAAGTTTAATACATAATCGACAGTATTTATTCTGCTATCTTGGAGCATCGTCAAATCGAATTCCAATACTATGAATACACTCAGACAAAAGAAAAAATCCTGAAACGTGACCATTATACTTGATTGGCTACTCACATAAGCATAACAGAGTCGCCCACTTCCGTGTAGATCGTCTGGCAGGCTTTGAGGCCTCAACAACAGGGGTTGCTCAGCTTGAAAATTTTGATGTAGCTCCATACACCAATATAATGATTGATATGTTTGCATCGGAAGGTACACTGGATGTTGAGTTGCTGTGTGATAATGAGCTTATGCGCGTTATCATTGACCATTACGGAGAGAATGTCCCTGGGCCAACCTATGATAAGGATCGCTTTATAGCAACAATCAAAGTAAACCCAAGCGGCACATTCTATGGATGGGTATTTAAGTTTATGGGGAAGATCGAGTATGGAAAGGAACTCATATTTGCCGTTATCAAATTTATTTTGGCAATCAGTAAAAATATCTGCCAAAGAAAGCTGTTTGTATGTTATCATATAGGTACAACTCCTTTCTGGCGGATGGTGGATTGTTTTTGGACAACTCAATTTTACCACAAATCAGTGAGGAGTTATTTTATTTGGGAAAAGAATCCCGTATTTATGCGGGGTCTGGCGTTTTGCAAACGCTTATTATACGAAAGCTAAAAAGGAGTTGGAGGAAATTCGTGCCGAGCTGCAAGCGGAACGTGAGACGATGACAGAAGAAGAGCGCCAGGCTGAGAAGCAGGAGAATGAGATTAGCTGGAAGAAACTGATGGATCGAATGAAATTGGAACAGCAGTGGTGTAAAAAAGTTAGAGTTTGACCTTTTTGATGAAATGGTAATTTAAGCTGTGCACCAGTCATAAAACAATAAAACAAGAAATGCAGGAAAAAAGAGCAGGCGAAGCGACTAATTTCGTCTGCTTTTTATTTTTTTGAAAGAAAAAACCAATTTTGGCTTTATCGCGCCCACCATTATAGGTAGAAAGACTAAACATGAGGAGGATCAACATGGGCGGATCGATAAAAGTCAAAAAGGAATGCATGAATAACTGTAAGGTGGCAAATATGCTGACTGTTAACAAGGGGCTGGCGGAAAAACAGATGATCCGGGTTTCCACCCTTCCCAGCCGGAAGGTCGTAACTCTGGTCAATCTGTGCCATGACAAAAACATACAGCTGTCATGCAATGATATTTCTCCGTATGATATGGCTGTCATGGATGCGTTCTATACGCTGTATAAAAGCGGATACCAGACATTTTCACTGCAGACCGTCATCCGGGTCATGTCCGGCAACATGGACCAGGACATTACGGCACAAAAAATCGCCAGGCTGAAGGAAAGCGTGGAGAAACTGCGGCTTATCCTGATTACGATTGACTGTACGAATGAGCTGAGGGCCAGAAAATTAATCGAAAAGAATGAAACAGCAAAGTACCGGAGCTATTTCCTGCCGGTATCAAGCGTGGAAATACAGTCCGGCAATCAGACGGTTGTGGAAGGGTACAGGCTGCTGGAATTGCCCGCACTTTATGCATATGCCGAAAGAATAAAGCAGATGATTAGTGTCCCGATCGAGCTGTTAGCTTCTACGGGAGGGTTCCTGCCGGATACGGATGAGAATGTTATCCTGAAGCGGTATCTGCTGAAGCGGATTGCCCGGATGAAAAAGGAAAAAGCCACGGTCTACAGCCGTCGTATCCGTTATGAGTGGTATGACAGGAAAACCCAGCGTGAGAAGGGGATGTTTGCCGAATTGGGATACAGAGAGGAGGATTTCGCGTCAAGATCCTCCTGGCTTAACAAACGGGCCAAAGTACATAAGGCAGTCAAACAGATACTGGATGCCTTCCGGCAGGCCGGTTACATTGCGGGATATTCGGAAACCAGGGAAGGAAATGCTATTACAGGGGTGGAAATCCTGTTGGGAGAGACCACCGAAAAGTGATGATTGAACCACCGAAAAGTGGTGATTAGACCACCGAAAAGTGGTGATTCCCGCAAAGAACGTAATGGGGCAATTTTGCTGATAAAATAAGGGTTTTCCGGGTACCGGTTTTTGGGATGTAGTTACCAGTAGGTAACTGTAGGTAACTGCAGGGCCTGCGGCTCCGTCCGGGCACGGGAGCCCGACTGCGCCTTGGCCCTTGTGCTCCGGCGGCGGTATTGGTGAGGGCGTGAGGAAATGGATAGCCTGGGCCGTAAATGCGGTGCGCTGCCGAATCTGCCGGGCGGGCGTATTATCCAACATAAGGGATCATGGCCGCCAACTGCTTATAAAACGAAGTAAAACCATGGGGTTCTGGTACGGAGGCGGGTGCGTGTTGCATCCACGCCCCTGACCGCCTCCTAAGCCGGACGCATTGGAAGGCACGACGGCCGTTTTTATAAAATGTAAGAAGGAGATGACCATATGACTAACGATGACTTAACTGTTTTCCGGGAACGGAATACGCGGAAGCGTCTGTCTAATGTGGCAGCGCTGATTGGGAAGGCGGATGACGCCGTATTTGAAGCCTGCCGCCCGACCGGATACGCGGAACTGGACAGGTGCCTTGGAGGCGGACTGACTGCCGGCCTTCACTGCCTTGGCGCAGTTCCGTCCCTGGGAAAATCAACCTATGTGATGCAGATGGCGGAACAAATGGCAGCAAGGGGAACCCATGTGATTGTGTTTTCCCTGGAAATGCAGTCCGTGGATCTGGCGGCAAAGGCTGTCAGCAGGCAGCTTTACATGGATTGGCACGAAACTTCCGCCGGATTGTTAAGGACATCCGGTGAGCTGAGAAACCGTACGGCTTTCATGAAGCTTACGGACCGTGAATGGATGGCCGTAGCAGAAGCCGCTGGGAAAGTGGAAAAACGCAGCTGTACCATTACGGTGGAAGAATGCGGGGCCAAGGCATGGACTGCGGCGGACATCGCACAGTATGTGGAAAATTATATAGCCGCATTTGGGGTTGTTCCGGTGGTCATCGTGGACTACCTGCAGATCCTTGCCGCACCGGAAGGAAAAGGCAGCCTCACCGACAAACAGGCAGTAGATGAAAGTCTGCGGGTGCTTAAGTCCCTGAGTGATTCCAGGGCACTGCCGGTTGTCCTGATCAGCAGCCTCAACCGGGAAAGCTACGACCAGCCGGTATCCCTCCGATCGTATAAGGACACTGGGAGCATTGAATATTCCTGTGATACCGTTCTGGGAATGCAGTACAGGGGTGTCGGAGCCAGGGACTTTGACGTTTTTCAGGCGCAGGGGCAGAACCCGCGGGAACTGGAGGTCTGCGTACTGAAGCAGAGATACGGAGCTGTCGGGATCCGTATCCCTTACCGATTCTATCCCGCTTATAGCTGCTTTGAGGAACTTCCGCCTGCGCGGAGTGGAAAGCCGCCAAAGGGTTCCAAAAAGCAAATACAGGATGACGGGATACTGGAAGTTTAAGTGCCGTGGATCGCTGTCATGTAATCGGAGATTTTAATAAAATGTAAGGCATAAGTAATACACGGAGTGCCGGAATATGATATAGTTTTATTAAAGAAACCGGATGTTGTAGACTGCATTGTAGGTAGAGGTGGGCATTATGGGCCATGGATTAAAAAAGGGAGTTATCGGAATGATGTGGATGGTTTACGCGGCGGTAATCTCCGCCTGCAGTCCGTCTCCCGCGGTGGAATCTGCCATGCTGCCGCCGGAGGAACAGGTGCGGACGGTTTCCGTGGAACGGGACGGAGTGGCTACGGACTGTGAGAACCGGGAACAGATCGGCGAACTGATTTCCATTCTGGCGGACATGGAACCAACAAACCTGCAGTCTGTGCAGGATGTCCCGCAGGCGGATGCATATACATCCATTCATTTTGAAGATACCGAAGGCCGTGTTTACACGATTTTCCATTACGAAATGAACGGCACGGATTATGTGGAGCAGTCCTACCAGGAGATCTACAAGCCGGCTCCAGCCCTTGGCGAGCTTTTGGGCAGCATGCTGAAATCCGGGGAAGCGCCGCTAAATGACAGGATTCCGATGGTTATGGCAGACGGGGCGATGTATTATGACACCGGAAGGGAAAGCACGGTTACGGACCGCTGCGGCGTCATGGACGGCGAGATCACATCTGCGGTGGACCGGACGGAAGTGCCGTCTGAAAACAACCAGTCTAATTTCGGCGCTGGGTATGGATATCAGTGGGGGCCGGAGGAAGGAACCCTGGAAGTATGCATGGATGGTAAATGGCTGGTATTTGAGCGGCGGTACGTGGATAACAACCGGGTTTATTTTGCGGGAAGATGGCATGATAAAAGCGGACTGTCGGAAGATACCCTCCGGTGGCTTGCGTGGTATAACGATTTAAGCAAAGAAGAGCAGGCGTGCATCAGTGCCGTCCCGGCGGATCTGCTGGATGAAAGCGGAATTTCCGGGGCAGAGGAAACGGATGCGAAGGCGGATTGATTGTTTTTATCTGCACGAATGCCATGATGGGGAAAGTAAAAACGGAGTGTGTATGATGAATGGGAAAATAGCGGTGCGACATGCCGCGGCAGCAGTTTTAATGATTTTTATTGCTGCCGGAGCATATCTGTTCGGATATAAGACAGCGTATGACCGGATAGAAGAAGCGGCAGGAAGTTACGGAACCGAAACGTTCTATGCGGTTATTACCGATATTTCAGATAGTTCCATAGCGGTTCAGGGCATGGAGATCAATGATATTAATTTCAGGGGAAGATTTACCTTTCCCATAATGGCGGAGACCTCTTATCTGTGGCGGGGGACGAGAATCAGCCCCAAAGACCTGGAAGAGGGTGATAATATTTCGATTACCTTTACGGGACTGGTACAGGAAACATCTCCCGCCGGGATCCTGGAAGTCTTGAAGGTGCAGCTGCTGGATGATGATTTTGAGGGCTGATGTCTGTTAAAGGGAGCGGGACTCTATGTGGAATAAACTCAATACATTTTTAAACTGCCAGATCGGGGCTTTTATTGGAGTGCTTTTAAGACGAATAAGAATATGATATATTTCTAATTTGCAAAAGGAGAGAGGGAAAAATATAGAATGAAAAAATATCAATGTCCTTGTTGTGGATATTTTACCTACAATGTTCCAGCAAATGAAGATTGCGGATATATTTGCCCCGTTTGTTTTTGGGAGAATGACCCGTTCATTACTTCTGATAATGAGCCAAGCGACTCTAATCATGGAATAACACTAAAAGAAGCAAAATCCAATTTCTCACAATTTGGTGCATGTGAAAAAGATATGTTATGCCATGTTCGATCGCCAAGAGATGATGAAAGGAGCAGCGCTGATGAAATGTCCTAAGTGCGGAAAAGATATGAAATCGGGCTATTTACAGACAACGAAGATTGTCGCATTTAACAAAAGAAAACATAAAATTTCGTTAAATCCTGAATGTGAGGATGATGTCATGATTGCCCGAAAGGCATTTACGGGAACAGACTTTCCAGGCTTTATCTGTAAAGAGTGCGGCCTGATTTTGTTCGATTATAAGAATGATACATTTCGCCTCTGAATTTCCATTTACTTGGGGATAAAACGGTTCACAAATTAGACATTCTGGAGGAATCATATGAAAAAGAGAATAGAAATTCTTTTGATCATGTTTTGCCTGCTCAGTTTCAGCGGCTGTACATACAATAATGAAGAATTGACTCCGACCGGTTATCCGTCTGACGAGGTGCAGCGCCCGCAAATTATGTATAATGGCGTAATTTATTTCTATACAGCGGATGGATTTGATCACCCACTCCCAGATGGTTATGAGCAGGTTGGCGAAGTAAAAGAAGTAGATAACAGACAGGAACCTGTGGAGGATTGGTGCGGCAGCCGTGTTGAGGTGGGGCAGAAAATATATGTTTCCAATGATACAGCCACAATTTATGTGGAGTATGAGACGGGATATGCAGAATTTGACGCTGCTTCCGACTTAGAGTGATAATTAATAAATCGGAATCATAGCATATTGGAACTAAGAGGTGCGGGAGCTGCGTGGATACTCCCGCATTTTTTGATAACTGTTTATACTTCCTGCGGAAGTCTTTGAAGAAATTCCACGGGAACTTCTTTTGTCAGCCATACACCGTTCGCGGAAAGATAGAAGGCGTAACCGGCCTGTGCCATACGCCTGGCGGCAACCTGATAGACAACAGGCTTTCCATGCCGCTTCCCTACGGCAATGGCCGTATCCATATCTTTGGAGAGGTGGACGTAAAGCCGGCTTTTGGGGATCAGGCCGATTTCCTCAATAGAAGCGGTATATTTCTCCCCGGTACCGTGCCAGAGAATCTCAGGCGGCATGGCCTGCGTCAGATCTGCATCCACGGGAATGGAGTGGCCCTGGCTGGCCCGGATCAATGTATGGTCTTCATTGTAAGCATAGCGTTGTTTGCTGTCGGTGCGGACGATTTCGTCCAGCAGTTCCCTGGAGAAGGCAGGTTCCTTGGTTTCCCTGATCCCCTGGATCAGCGCATTTACGTCGGCCCACCCGTGTTCGTCCAGGGTAATGCCGATGACTTCCGGCTTATGGCGCAGGATCAGGCTGATATAGCGGCTGATGGCAGTCAAATTCACGGTGATCACTTCCTTCCGATTGATTCTATATGGGTATTCTACCCGGCAATGGACCTAAAATCAAGTATTGTGAAGTACTCCGGTACCTATGAATCCACAGCGACAATTCAACCTGCGGTTCAATGTATTTTTCTGCTGCCTGTAGTATAATGATGGTACTTACCAGGCTGCAGAAGATAAGGCATTTGACCTGTTTTCAAAATGGTTTTACAGCCTGTGGGATTAGAGGATGGCTGAGCAGATGGGAGGCGGCGATAGAATGGCGGTATATATTACAGGAGATACTCACGGGGATTTCCGGCGGATCGGAGACTTCTGTTTCTCCATGGGGACAAAGCGGGATGATGTCATGATCGTGTTGGGGGATGCGGGATTGAATTACTTTGGCGATGAACGGGACACTGCCAGAAAAACAGGCGTATCCCGTACCCGGATGACCTATCTGATGATACACGGCAACCATGAAATGCGGCCGGAGACACTGGACGGGTACAGACTGATCCAGTGGAACGGCGGAATGATATATCAGGAAGAACGATTCCCAAATCTGCTGTTTGCAAAGGATGGGGAGATTTACCGGCTTGGCGGAAAGGATGTGCTGGTCGTCGGCGGAGCTTACAGCGTGGACAAGGAATACCGTCTGCGGATGGGATACCGCTGGTTTTCGGACGAACAGCCTTCCGGCGAGATTAAGGAATATGTGAAGCAGCAGTTGGATCGAGTTGGCTGGAAGGTAGACGTGGTGCTGTCCCATACCTGTCCCCGCAAATATGAGCCGGTGGAACATTTCCTGCCGGGGATTGACCAGTCAAAAGTGGATAAATCAACGGAAAATTGGCTTGACATGATTGAGGACAGATTGGATTATAAGGAATGGTACTGCGGGCACTGGCATATCAACAAGCGGATCAATAAGCTGACATTCCTCTTTCATGACATACGGCTGTTTAACTGAAAATTTAAAAGGCCCATGCGGTGCAGACCAATGAGCATACATTGTGAAACAATAATAAAAATGAATGAAAATATAGACGGAATAGCGGCTAAATAAAAATTTTTTGCTGCTGTGGGCAATATCTTAGTTTCAAGTTCCATAATTGACGTATAGAAATATGAAGATAGGAGGAGCTTGAAGCCATGAAAAGAAAAATTCACTTAATGTTTTTATTGGTAACCTGCGGTGCAATGGGTGTGTTGTCCGGATGCGGCATGCTTTCCGCACCATTGTCTGAGGATCCATGGGAGAACGGGATCATGGAGTCCATCGGTTTGGCAGACATGCCGCAGCCAAACGAAAATTTTCAAGTAAGCTGTCAGACTTCTGAAGAGGATGATATCGACAGTGTGACCGGGGAGCAATATACGGAGCATAAATGGAAGATATCCTTTTCGGAACTGCCATATGAAAATTATCTGGCGGAATTGTACACATATCTGGCGGACAGATGTGAGCCTCTGTATGATGAGAACTGCCAGGAACTGGAAGAAATCCCATATGCGGACCAGATGAGCAATAATTTAATGCGGGAAGCGGAAAATCTATATGGGAGAGATCATACGGTGCCATCCTGCATCCATTTAAACCAATATACCCCCATGGTATATGAGTACGATAATCAGATTTACCTGATTTATCCGAGACAAAATTATGATGAAGAAACGATTGAGGCAAGGGAGAATGCTTCAGAGACCATAAAGGATCTGATCCCTCTGCCGCTTGAAATCGAAACCGGCGATTTGATTCCCGCACCGTTTACCATTGATATCATACGGGTTGATGACTCGGATCCGGATAATGTCGTTGCAAATAGTCTGGATTCGGACGATGAAGGCTTAAGTGGTGTTTCCGCTGCAGAGAATGCGGATATTTTGAGTAACAATCTCAATGAATTTGGGGAGACAGACGCGGATACAGATACCTTGCTGACAGAAGAGACATATAAGGTCCCTGAATTTTTGCGGACCCTAATGAATGACAATGGATCTGTCATTGGATGGCTTGTGATAAATGGTACGAATGTGAATTATCCCATTGTTCAGAATACAGCCGATAATGAATTTTTCTTTTATCACGACATCAATGGGCAAGAGAGTATTTCCGGCTCCATTTATCTGGATTCCGTCCATAGTATCAATGAGTACGGACTGCATACCGTTTATGGCCGGGAGCAAGCAGATGGCTCTATGTTTGCGGATATTGCGGACTATATGGATCCGGATTATTTTGAGAAACATCAATCCATTGTTATCTATACGGGAGAGAAGAAGATTGAACTGACCCCGGTATATTGTTATACGGATTCGGCCGATCGCACTTACAGTACCGCAATCGATTCTCAGGATGAATTAGAAAATTTTCTGTATGAAAAGACAGGGCAGCATATACCTGCCGGAAATACTTTTATTTTTACTGCCTGCCCGGATATCCAAACAGGGGAAAGAACATATCTTGTTTTAACTGATCGTGATTCTTGGGCCACGAAAAAGGCAGTGGAAGAAATTTCCCTTGTCGGCACGGCCATTTCAAACAATAAGATAGAATTTTTTGTGACAGAGGAACTTGCAGAAAATATGACTGATGGAGAGCAGGTAGATGCTGAAAAAAACGGAATCCGATACCAAGGTAAGATTCTGCATACGGATCAAGCTCCGAGCTCGACAACAGGCCTTTACAGGGTAGAAGCCGACGTGGATTTGAAAAATGAAGTAAAAACAGGCTCTGCCGTAAAAGTCAGTTTGGACACAGACATCAGTACAATTGGAAGAGAAACGGAAGCGGATCCGTGGGAAAGCGGAATGCTTGAAGCCATAGGTTTGGGGGATATGCCGCAGCCTGATGCTTCAAATACAGTTCGCTGGGAGCTATATGAAGATAAAAGACATAACCCTTTGAAGGAAACGGAGTATATTTATAGAAATCTGACGCTGATGTTTTTGCAGGAATGGACTGAGGATTATTACGATAAATTGCAGGACTATTTTCTGGATAAAAATGCTTACATATTTGGATGTGAAACCTCTGTGAATGAGGCTGGAGAATATCAGTATGCGTATGTTCTAACAAATGAACTTGAAACGGTTAAGGAATCTCCATAGGTAGTGTAAAAAAGTTTGTGTCTTTGGAAGAAAATGACTCCTTTTTGGTAAGAATT
>NZ_QUJI01000012.1:67338-104678 GCF_003480545.1 Clostridium sp. AM29-11AC | reverse complement strand
TGACTACCGGCTGCCAAACGGCAAGATTTTAATTTTGCGAAAAACTATTGACACAATCCCGGCTCGCCGTCAATGTTGGTGAGGTGTAATGTAAAATACGCATGAATTGTGATTGCCTTATAGAAAGAAAAAGGCTGCCGGGATTAGTGAAAGCATTAAACCCGACAGCCAGACTTCCATGAAACCTTTCCCCCTATTCCTGTCTCTAAGGAAAAGTTTTTAAGCCATTTTCAACCTCTCTTTTAGGTGGCCTGGCAGAACCCTGTATTTGAGAAAATCCGGATTCTGCCATCCTGCCCCCCAAAAATGCACCGTAAAATCAATGGATTTGCAGTCAGCATACGAGATTTCTGAATGGAAACACGTTCTTGGCTAAAGCAGAGGCCTTTCTGATTACCATACGAAGAACTACTTTTTTCTTACCCCTGTGACGCGCCGTGACCATCCGTGTACCGATTTTCAAGCATCACTCGGAAAGGTGTGTCGGCAGTCTCAGTATTCGGCTTATTGGCCCGATTTGAAAAGAGAGTTTTCAGTCCAAAAAGCAATTTCAATGGGTCGAAATGTATGCTAGTGAAAGGTCGGGCACCCGACCGTGGGACGTCATCCGGCAAAGTCAAGTGATATATCAGATAATAACTACCAGTCTCCTCTCACCATTTTCCAGAAACATCATCCGTAAAATTAATCAGAAATATTTACGATATTACTATTTCCATTTTTACGCCACTAATATTTGAACTTTTAGTTAAATATAAATATCTGTCTATATTTTCTTCATTTTCATTAATAAATAAATTATATCTCGAATATCCGACAAAACCAACAAACTCTAAAAACAACTCTTTACTTAATTTTCTAGAAAAATCATATAATTTTATATTAATGAATATTATTCCTTCATTTTTCATCTCTATTATATGATTTTTTATATCATTTCTCCCTTCAAAAAAAGCTTGAATATCTTTACTCATTCCTAACTCTAAATGTGATTTAGCCTCCTGAAACATTTTAAAAAAATTTGTGTCCATGGTTACCTCCCAATATTAATTTTTAGGAATATAGTTACCGCCGTTCAATGAGGTAGGATGAGAATAAACTGTGACTATTTTATCTCCCCACTCGTTTGTAATTACTGTATTTCCTCTTTTATCTTGATATCTCCAAGTCACCTTTCCTGTAAGTTTATCAATTTCTTTTGTACGATGCTTATAATTGTTATCAATAATGCTATCAATCTTCTGAGAGTCAAATCCTCTCTCATTCGCCCTTTCTGCACCATGTTTTGTATATTCACGCCCTTTTGGAGTTTTATCTCCAGCATGTATCTCAGTCTCCTTCTCCCCCTCTTCCTCTGTTCCTTTTCCTCCAGAGTTCGAAGCTCCTGACATTTCCGATATCAGGCTATTCAGTGCTTCCGCTATGAAATTCCCTTTCGCCGCTATCACAGTTGCTCCTGCCGCTATTTCCACCTTCGCCGCTCCCGCTGCTCCCAGTGTCAATGCCATCGCTCCGCCCATAAAAGCGCCGCTGATTGCTCCTCCTCCTGCGAAAAACATTCCGAAAATCGCCGCAATTGCCGCCGCATTTCCTACAATCCTTCCCAGTTCAAAGGCTGCCCTGTCATATCCTCCGCTGTCAATCAGAAAGTCAAGCAGCACAGAGGCCGGTTCCAATGCTCCGTAAACCGTTCCTATTATGAAACTGAATATGGCATTTCCCACATCATGTAAAAGCTGAACCGTATCACTGCACACGATCATGACGCTTGCTTTTACAGCGGCTTCCATTAAGTCTTTCACTTTATTCTTTACCGCATGGCTGACATTTTCGCTGATCATGTCTACTGCATTGGCTACGCCCTTTGATACGCTTCCCCAAAGCTCTCTGACCGCCTCCGTTCCTGATACAACCGTCACTGGGAACTCGGTTCTCTCTGAACCCGTCTGTGACAGCGGATAGTTGTTGGCTTTCCACGAATCATCCGGATCATACGACGGGCCTGTCAGATACTCGGACACAAATCCGCTCGGATCGATGTAATTTAACGGATTACTCTTTACATAGTTATACCGGTTCAGCGTCAGCGGATCGCTGATGTCTCCCAGGTAGGTATCTTCAGTTAAGAAATTCCCCCTCTCCACGTCATAGTATCTGGCTCTCAGGTACTGAAGCTCCAGCATCGGATTGTAGCTCTCGGCATTATATCCGTAGATATTGTTATACTCCGGCTCGCCAAAGGTCATCTTTCCCGTGGCATTATACCGGTAGGACGCCCACAGGCCTCCGTCTGCATCCGCCACTCCGCTTACGCTTCCCCTCGGATCGTAGGTGTAGTATCCCATCCAGCCGGTAAACCGCTCCACGGTCAGCCTCTCGTTACCGTAAGCATACGCCGTATCCGGCTCGCCGTCAATATTGACTTCCATCAGGACCTCTGCGTATTCCCGGTTCACGTCGCTCACATACTCCACCAGCTCATAATTCTTCTGATGGCCTTCCGTCTTAATCAGGTCAATAAGGCCCTGCTCGATGGCTGATACCGGCTTTTCCGGCATCAGGATTCCGCTCTGGTTCTCGCTTCCGCCTGTGTTGTTGGTATTGCCGTTGCCGTTGTTGCCTTTGTCCTTATCTTTCTTCCCGTTGTTGCCTTTGTCCTTGTCTTTGTTCCCATTACCGTTCCCGTTATTTCCCTGATCCGGCTTTTCCTCCGCATCCGATGGGCTGGCGGCGTCCCAGCCGTAGTGGTTTCCGTTTCCTCCGTCTCCGTTGTTGCCGTTGTTTCCGTTTTCATTCTTCTTTTTAAACAGGGAAATGATCTGGTCTGCTTCCTCCCTGGTTTCTGTTTCCGGCAGAAGTGCGTTTTCCGTCCTCTTCTCCTCTGCATCGGATGCCGTCGCTTTGCTCTCCTCCTGCGGCCGGAGCAGTTCCTCTAAGGACAGGGTCAGAGCCTGGTAGGATAACAGGGCGTCTTCCGGACTGATGGATGTTTTCTCTTTTCCGCTTTCCTTTCCCTTGTTCCCCTTATTTCCGCTTCCCGTATTGTCCTTGTTGTTCCCGTTTCCATTCCCGCTGTTTCCCTTGAAGTCGTCGTCCGTGTGCAGGTTGTAGGACAGCTGGAAGGTCCGGTTCCCGTCTCCGTCGTAGGCCATGGCTGCCAGCAGGTTGTCTTTTTCGTATACAGCCTTCAGACGGTTCTCCACCGTATAGTAGTAGCTCAGGTCTACCTTATCGGTCCCCTTTGTCCCGTTCTCGGAAACCAGGTTTCCGTCCGCGTCATAGCCGTACTCCATTTCGGTATGCTTCTTCCCGTCATAGAGTTTTGCATGGACTGGCTGGTTGGACAGGTTATAGGTGTACTCCGCACTCTCCTGTACGGTTCCATTCCGCTTCTTCGTATAGCTTAACCGGTTCCCCATGTCATCGTAGGTATACTCATAGGTGTAGGTTCCCTGGTTTTCTTCCTTCTCTGTGGATTTTAACAGCTTTCCGTCCTCGTCGTACTCGAAGGTGCGGTTTGTCTCCACGATCTGATAGTTGTCTTTTCCGTCCTTATCATGTTTGTTCCGGTGCTGGCCTCCGTGAGGGTACTTGTCGTCATGACGGCCGTTCTCGTGCTTTCCGTCATGCTTGTCATCCCATGCGTAGCCGTAGAGAGATTCGATGGCATCCTCACCGATGATGAAACCGCGATCATCATAGGTATAATCGTACTGGCTCACGACCCATCCGCAGTCGTCACAGGTATTTTTCATGGTAACGATCTGATCTCTGGCATTGTAGGTATTGTAGGTGCTGATACCGTTTGGACGGTGGATCTGGGTGATCCGGTTGATGGCGTCGTACTCATAGGTGGTGCTTTCCCCATCCCGTCCGATGACCTCGGTCAGGTTGTCGTTCTTATCGTAGCGGTAATGGACGCTGGTTCCGTCGGGATAGGTGATGCTCTCCAGCTGATCGGAACCGTCATAAGTGTAGGAGACGGTCTGTCCGGAGCCGTTTGTCACCTGGGTAATGCGGCCGAGGCCGTCATACTGGTAAGTGCTTTCCCCGGTAAGATCCATCATGGATACCCTCTGGCCCAGAGCATCGTAGCCGTAAAGCACGCCTTTTTCTGCCTCTTCGTCCTGTCCGGCAGCCGGTTCCCCGTTTTTCCCCACAATCACCGTGTCTTCTGCATTTTCGTAGGACTTCTCCACCAGGTTATTCAGCTTGTTGTAGTCGTACCGGATGGTGTCGCCGCTGTTGGTCGTATAACTGGTCAGACGTCCTCCCGCGTCGTAGCTCCATTTCTCCGTCCGGCCCTCCGCGTTTGTCAGGCTGGTACGGTTGCCCTCCAGATCGTAGGTATATCCGGTGACGCGGCCCATGGTGTCTTCCACAGCCGTCACATTGCCCATCTCATCGTAGGTGTACCGGGTCTTCAGGCCGCTGGACAGCGTTACCTCTGTCAGATTATCCAGGATATCATAGGAAAACCGGGTATTTAAGCCGCTGGTTCCTGTGAAGGTCAGAAGGTTTCCGTGGGGATCGTAGGCGTAATGCTCGCTTAATCCCATCCGATCCGTATAGTCCGTAATCCGGCTGCCCGGATCGTAAACAGTTTCGGTGGTCTCGCCTAAGGGGTTTTTCGTTCCAATCAGGCGATCGTCTTTATCATAGGTATAGCTGTAGAAATATCCTTTCGGATCTGTGATTCCGATGAGGTTGTAGGCCGGATCGTAGGAATACTGCGTGGTTCTCTCTCCCGGTTTTGTCTGGGAAATCAGGCGTCCCACCTGGTTGTAGGCATACTCAGTGGCCTTTCCCTCCGGATCCACACTGGCCTTTAACTGGTCTATGAGATCATACTCATAGTTCCAGGTATATCCCAGGGCATCGGTGACGGCGTTCTGATTGCCGCGGATGTCGTATCCGAATTCCGTAATTCCCCCTTCCGGATCTCTTACTTTCGTCATCCGGTGCATCACGTCGTACTCATAGGAGCTGTTTCTTCCCAGACTGTCGCTGTCCTCTATGATATTGTCTGCCGGATCGTACTCGAAGGTACGGGTCAGGCCCAGTGGGGTGGTGATACCGGTCAGACGGTGGACAGGATCGTAGGTATAGACGTAGGAGCCCCCGTTTTTCTGGGTCAGCTTTGTCACCAGGCGGTTTAAATCCACCTCGTAGACGGTGGTGTTTCCCGCCGGATCGGTTTCGCTGGTCAGCTCGTCATGTTTGTCATAGGTATAGGAAGTCTTTGCCCCCTTCGGGGAAATGGCCTCGATAAGGTTTCCCATCACATCGTATCGGTACTCGGTGATCAGGCCGTTGGGATCCTTAACCTTCGTCACGTTCCCCAGGGCGTCATATCGGTATTCCGTCTTATTTCCCTCCGGCGTGGTGAAGCTCAGCAGACGGGACAGCTCGTCATACTCGTAAAGTTCCGTGTTTCTGCGCCCGTTGGTGACGGAGGTGAGCCGGTCAGTATCATCGTAGGCGTAGGAGGTTTCAGCCCCTTCCGCGTCCAGGGCGGACAGGAGGTTTCCCACTGCGTCATAGGTATACCCGGTGACTGCTCCCAGAGGATTGGTTTCGCTGGTGACCCGGTTGATGGCGTCATAAGCGTAGATATAGACCGCCTCTCCCGGTTCCGTGGTCTTTATAAGATTTCCTGCCGGATCGTATTCGTAGGCATAAGCGGTGCCGTCCGGCTGTATTACTCTGGTCAGACGGTCCAGGGCATCGTACTCGTAGCGGGTAACGGCCTGTCCGAAGTCGGTCTGTTCTACCAGACGTCCGAAGGGATCGTACTCATAGAAGGCGGTCCTTCCGATGGTGTCGCTCTGCCAGATGAGATTCCCGCTTTCGTCGTAACCATAGAGGGTGGTATTCCCGATATTGTCCTTCTTCTTCGTGACGCGGCCCATCTCATCATAAGTGTAGGCGGTTACGACGCCGGCCTCGTCCGTGCTCGTAATAATCCGGTTGTTCGCATCGTATTCCATAGTGACAGTATCGCCGTCAGGCATCTGAATCCTTACCAGATTTCCGTTCTCGTCATAGGCGGTCTGGTACTCGTGATCCAGGGCGTCAGTCAGCGCAACCGGCTGGTTTAACTCGTCGTAGACAATCCTGGTTTCCCCTTTCAGGGCATCGGTGGTTTTCGTCACATTGCCCACTGGGTCGTACTCGCGGGCAGTCACATGGCCCAAAGCGTCTGTCTGGGCCAGGAGCTCTCCGATTTCGCTGTAATAGAATTCATCACTGTGACCGTTGGCGTCGGTGCTTTTCACTATGCGGCCGTTTAAATCATAATCGGTGGCGGTCACTCCGTCCAGGGCATCGATCACTTCCTGTAAGCGGCTGGCCCCGTCATAGCGATACCGGGTGCTGTAGCCGTTGGCATCGGTGAAGGTCAGAAGGTTTCCGGCTCCGTCGTAGACGCAGGCGGTTTCGCCTCCCAGCGGATCTCTCGCTTTCGTGAGCTGGTTGTTGTGGTTGTAGGTAAACGTATAAACCCTCGTCTCGTCATCGGACAGGCGGACGATATTTCCGTTTCCATCATAGCCAAGCTCTGTGACAAGACCGTTTGGCGCCGTCATGCGGATCACACGGCCGTTTTTGTCGTACTCATAGGCCTGGGTGGTTCCGTCAGGGTTCGTCTGCCTGAGCAGGCGGCCGTTTCGATCATACTCATACCGGCTCTCGTAGCCCATGGCGTCCGTTACCAGGACGGGAAGACCAAGGATCGAATCGTATTCGGTATGTACCGTGTTTCCTCTCCGGTCAGAAGCTGCAATCTGGTTTCCCTTCGCGTCCAGGATATAGGAGATCTTCTGCCCTTTGGCGTCCGTCACGGAAATCAGGCGGTTTCTGCCGTCATATGCGTAGACCGTGGTGCGGCCCAGAGCGTCCGTTTCGGATATCCGATTGTAGTTCCCGTCGTAGGCGTAAGTCAGAGTATTTCCCTTTGCGTCTGTCCCGCTCAGGATGTTGTGCATGGGATCGTAGGTGAAGGCAGTTTCCGTTCCCATAGGATCGGTAATGGACAGCACCTCTCCCGCCGGGCTGTATTCATAGGCCGTGGTTCCCCCGTCCCCTGCTGTTTCTGTAAGATTCCATCCGTTTTTATTGTAAGTCCACTTCTCTGTGCGGCCGGAACCGTCTGTCTGAGTTAAAAGGCGGTTCATGGCGTCATAGGTGAAATGGGCGGTATGCCCCTCCCCATCGGTGATGGATGTCACCGCAGCGCCGTCATACTGAAGGGTAACAGTACCGCCGTTTGCATCCGTCATGGAAATCAGGCGGCTCTGCCCGTCGTAGGTGAGGGAGACCGTATTGCCCTCAGGATCCGTGGCCGTCAGGAGATTGCCTCTTTCGTCATAGGTATAGGCGGTGGTGCCGCCCTCATAGTCAGTGGCGGTTAAGAGCTGGTTTGCCTCATTATAGGTGAAGGAGGCCCTGGAACCGTCGGCCCTCGTCTCAGTCAGGAGATTTCCATTCCTGTCATAGGTGCAGGCGGTGGTATTTCCCAGCTCATCTGTCTCTGATGACCGGTATCCGTTTTCATCGTAGGTATAGCGGAGCTCGCTTCCGTCCGGGTATACAATCCGGGTGGTTCGGTACTGGCTGTCATAGCAGTATTCTGTGATATTGCCATTATTGTCGGTGACGGTGGTACAGCCGTCGGCATAGGTCAAAACGGCAGTGTTTCCATTTCCGTCCGTCTGCTTCGTCACACGCCCCTCCCCGTCATAAACATTTGCCGTGACGCAGGTGCCGTTCTCATCATACCAGGCCGTCATGCGGTGACTGTCGTCATACTCATATCGGCGGGTATCTCCGGCCTGGTTAGTATACTGAACCAGATTTCCATCCTCGTCGTACTCATAGCTTACCTGGGTGCCATCCGGCAGACCTGCCCCTGTGATCCTACCCTTCTCGTCCATGGTGATGTCGAGAATTTTTCCCGTAGGAGATTTGATCTGAAGCAGGTCATAATCGTCACTGTAGACGAAGGTGGTGCGGCGGCCCTGCCGATCCTCATGGTACTGGAGAAATCCCTGGGCGTCAAACACGAATGTACTTCCGTCCGTGTCTGTCACCTTCCATCCGGCGCAGGCCGGCGGGGCGATGGCGCTTTCTTTCTCCTCCTTCTCGCTGTCCGGTTCACCGGACTGCTTTCTGGCGTCTGAGCTGCTGGCTCTTGGAAGTCCTGTCACCAGATTTTCAGCAAAGCTCCTCCCGGACGCCAGCTTTCTCTGCTCTGCCTCCTTTAAAAGCTCCTCCGTGGTGACAACCCTTGTTTCTGTGGCAGGCCGGTCAGTTTTCGCATCCTTGCCGGTTTCCCCGGATTCGTTTCTGCCGCTCTCCTCTGCGTCAGAGGCGGTGGCAGTGTCGATCTCAATGGAGTCCAGGGGAGTAAGCGTCTGGGCATAGCCTTCCGGCGCCTCGTAGGTATCCCCGTTCTTTGTAAAGGGGATGCCCTTTCCATCGCTCCTCTTATAGAGGATCGTTCCGTCCGGCAGGATGGACAGGTGGTCGCCTAAGCCGGAGCTCCAGCCATAGCCGAACTCATTGTGGTAGTCCGGCAGGGAGGAGTTGTAGCTTCTCGTGATGCCAAAGCTGCCGTTTAATTCCGGAATCCCAAAGTCCTCCTGGGTCATGTAGAAGTTTCCTGTATTCAGATTCACAGGCTCCAGACCCAGCTCACAGTTGATATTGGCTCCTGCCAGCAGATTTTCCAAGAGCTTCTCTTCAAGAGGCGTCAGATTATCCTGCCAGGAGTAGGGCTCTGCTGTCTTCGGTCCGCGGATGAAGAGGATTGTATCCGCTTCTGCCAGCTGGTTTTTGTACAGGTGGTTATCTCTTGCGATGGTGTTGGGATTTACCCCGTAGTGACGGGCAATCCGGTTTACCAGATCGTGCTGCTGCACCTCATAGAGCAGGAAGGTATCACTGTCTTCCGGTGTAAAGGTGATTTTCTCCCCCTCAGTATCAGCCGTTCCGTCTTCATTTAGCGGATATCCCTCGGCGGTTCCTGACACGTAATAGATCGTATCTGTTTCCAGGTCGTCCAGGGTCCATCCGCTCTCTGCCTGCCAGTTGGAAACCAGACTGGCATCATAATCGCTCTCCAGATCTGCTTTCTGGAAATCTGGGTAGATAAACTCCTCTGCGCCCTCTGTCTCCCCGCTGTCTTTTTCCTCCTCTGAGGCCTCTTCCATCAGCTGCCAGGAAATCTTTGCGCCCTCCTGTGTCTTTCCGTTTGTCAGGACGCCGGATACGCTGTATCCCCCAATCTCGGTGCTGACAATAGACGGAGTTACATCTATTGTGGTCTTTTCCAGATCCATGGCCTCTTCTTCCAGATTTCCCTCCCATACCACAGTGATCTTCGGGCCCTGGGCTGAATTGTAGGTATTTGCAAAGGTCTCTGCCGTCATGCGGTAGGCAGGATCCGTCGTCTCACCGGCCTCCACCTGGGCTTTCAGCATAAAGCCGCCCTGAGGCTCTGTCTTTGCGATCCAGGCGTTCATCACCTCAGTAAAGTCAAAGGACAGAGTCTGGTTCTCTCCGGCAGAGCCTGCAAAAATATGGCGTTCCGGCGCCGGGTTGACGGCCGGCATAGAATTCCAGGTCACGCGGTTGGCATCCCAGCCCACCACCGGAAAACCAAGCTCGAAGACACTTGTGCCCTTGCTGTTGTCTGTCTGCTGGTGGATCTCCAGGGTTGCCTGCAGGCAGTTTGTGGCAGAATTCAGAATATCCTGCATGTTGGCATCGTCGAACATATTGACTGCGATATAGACGCGGCAGTTTTTCATACTGTCGTCCACATATCCCACGTAAGACGGGCTTCCCCAGTCATAGTGGGAAGACGGATGTCCTTCAGACACCGTACACATGATAAGCTCATTGGATGGAACCAGGGGACTCGGATCGATACGGACCGGATAGGCTCGGTCCTCATCCTCCAGCCAGCCCTCGTCTGCCTTCACTGTCACAGTCACCCGGTCCTTCTTCCCGGACAGCTTCATAGTCAGATCGCTGCTTGTCTCTCCGTCGTCATCAATCATCAGAGGCGCATCCAGAAGAAACACCGGCTCCTCTTTTCTGTCCCGGTAAATCACAATGCGGCCGTCCTCTTTGGCCGCCTGGAGGCCCGGAATCTTTAACTGGTAGGTAAACTCATACTTCTCTGACGGTTCCAGAAGGATAATGTCCTCCTTCACCGTATTCCCAACTACCGTATACTGGTAGTCAATGTTTTCATATACATCCGTAAAACGGATAGCATTTCCCTCACAGAGGCTCCGTTTGAAACTGCCGCCGGAGGGGATCAGCTCCATGCTGTCTTCCCCGGACTCGATGCGGATGCCCCGCGCAGACGTAATCCGCTCCGGGATCTGAATGTCTGTTTCACCGCCTGCATTAGCCAGGTAGGAGGAGGCAGAAATGCTCCTTAAAGGCATGGCGTTAGAGCTGCTGGCCTTCTGCGGCTCATCTTCACCGGGTTCCTCCTTCTCTCTCTTTTCCTTCAGAGGAATCAGAGTGTCATCCACCTCTTCCACTGTGCCGTCTTCCCGCTCATAGAGTCCGGAATACCCGCCGATCACGGTTGTATACTCTCCGTCCCCGGTACGGTAGGTACGGACGGAGCCGTCAAAGCGCACCAATTCTCCGTCTGGCTCGTCAGCCTCAGGCTCCTCGTAAAAATCCTCGGGAGCGCGAAGCTCCTCTTCTTCCAGAGGCTGCTCTTCTTCCAGAGGCTGCTCTTCTTCTGGAAGCGTTTCCTCAGGAGGAAGCTCTTCCATGGGAGGCTCCTCCTGCTGCTCCTCTGAGGACGGTTCTTTCTTTGGAGGCTGTTTCTCTTCCTCTGCCGGATCATCTATGGTGCCGGAGTCCTTGGAACTGTCAGGCTTTTGAGCGCTGTCTAAGTCAGAACCGTCCCCAGATTCCCCGTCTGCTCCGCTATCATCTGTCCCGGAACCAGCCTGAGAGCTGTCTTCCTCTTCACTTCCGCTCTCTCCACCGGCTTCACTTTCACTTGTGCCGCTCCCACTTGTTTCGTCTTCACCTGTTTCGCTTTCGCCGGTTCCGCTTTCACTCTCTCCTTTTTCGCCGGTTCCGCTCCCGTCTGTTTTATCTTCTCCTTTCTCAGAGCCGGAACTGCTTCCCTCACTTTCAGAACTGCCTCCTTCGGAGGCTGTCTCACTCCCCTCAGAGCCGGAGCTTCCGCTCTCTTCCTCTTTTTTGGAGCTGCTGCTTCCGGTTTTACTGTCTTCTGTGCGTTTTCCATCTGAGCCGCTCTCCTCCTGACTGCTGCTCTTCGGCTGGCTGCCTTCTGTCCCGCTGCCCTTGGGCTGGTCTTTGTCGTCTCCCTGAGCAGCGCTGTTTCTTCCTGAGCTGTTTCCTCCCACTGACCCGGAAAGTCCCAGTTCATTCAGCGTCAGGGCTGAAGGGCGCGAAAAGTCCACATAGCGGGGCATGTTTTTTACCTGCTCTGCCGCATCGGCCACCAGAACTGCCGTGTTCGGCAGCACCATGGATGCCGTCAGAACCCAGCTTATAATCTGCCTGCCAATCTGCCGTCTTCGTTTCTTTTTCATACAACTCCTCCTTTGCATGTTTTGATTTATCTTCAAAGCCTGTATCCGATACAGGCTTCGTGATTTTCTGCTGCCGGATCAAATGGAGTATTTGCTGAAATCTGTGAGAAAGCTAAACAATGATGTGAAAAGAGAGTAGATTCTATTATGTTTTCTGCTGTTGTTCGACTGTACTGATTTGACTGTTGTATCGTTCTATTTGCCCTCTTTATTATTTACACGAATTTGCGAAGATTAATATGACAATTTTTCTGTTCTTATTTATTTTTTCGTATTTTTTTAATGTCATTCCAGGATTTTTTCATCAAATTATGCTGTGTTTTGACAGTGTTTAACCTCCCGCAGTAAAAAAGCGGGCAGGGCTTTTTGTATTATAGGAAACCTCGTTCCCTGTTATACAAAAAAAGAGTCTGCCAAAGCAGACTCCAAAAACCGGTAAGCTCCCTTACCTCAGAAATGCCATCATGGGCTTCAGCCTCCTGGCAGTGAGACTGGCCAGAAAGCACAAGAGCAGATCTCCGCCGGCTGTCAGCAGGAAACAGTTCACAAAAACTACTCCGGCTGTTACAGGCATATGGATCACGTAATTGCTCAGAAAATAGAAATAGAACATGCCTGACAGATACATGACAGTGAAGCCGCAGAGGCAGGCTGCCATAAGGCTCTTCAGGGAAGAGCTCCTGAGCTTTTCGGAAACGGTTCCCGTCACCCATGCGGCGGCAGCAAAACCCAGCAGAAATCCGAAGGTAGGCCTGAGCAGATAGGCCGGCCCTCCCCCTGCTGCAAAAATAGGGACTCCTACCAGGCCCACGGTCAGGTAAGTGAGGACACAGAGAAATGCCTGCCTTGCCCCGAGAAGCAGCGCTGCCAGCAGAACAAAGAAAAACTGAAGGGTAAAGTTCATAGGAAAGGGCTGGACGGGGATGCTGATTTTTATAAATGCCCCCACTGCAATCAGCGCAGTGAAAAAGCCGCCGGCCGCCAGCTCTCTCACCCCAAGGCCGACTGCAGCCGAAGCTGTTTTTCCCGCCTTTTTGTCAGTCTGACAGATTCCTGGTATCTCTCTCTGAGCGCTGGGCTGTCTTTCTTTTTTTGCACTTTCCTCCTGCCGCTTTATCATCCGTTTTTCCGCCTTTCCGTCGTTGAAAAGAGGACTCTCATAAGAGCTTTCTGCCCTCTCCTCCTTTAGTATGTTTCCAGCTGAGCCTTCTCCTTCTTCCCGCTATGAATTCAAATGGAAATCAGCCTTTTCCTTTGACTGAATGTCAATGGAAATCCTGCAGTTTGACATTTTTTCAAAATTCACATCGAGAGTATAATCCACGTGAACGCTGATTCGATCTTCCTGCTCGTCTATGTCTATCATGTTTGTGCTGACACCTACCATCATCTGGCCGAAGGCGGTGGAATAGCAGTTTACATTCGTCTTGTTTTCCTCAAAAACCATATGGGAGCGGGCCGGACCGCTCTTCATCACGTCCACCGTATTCCGTCCGATCCGGATTGTATTTTTCACCGCCCTGTCAAAGCCCTCCACCAGCTCGTCATAGACGATGTAGTGCTTATTGTTCTTAAAATAATAGCTTCCGGCCGTGATAACCTCCACATTGTCGGATTCCCCGTCCACCGTGTGGATTCCCCGGATACTCACAAGAACCTCTTTCGTCATTCGTCATTCTCCTTCTGTTTTGGAATACCGCAGCCCTCTGTCACAGTCTTTTTCCTTCCCGGTCTTGTATCTTCAGTATTCCTCAATATTTATCTTTCTCGTCTCCTTCACCTCTCCCGGAAGGATTGCCGTTGCAAAGCTTTTGAACCGTTCTGCCATGTCGCTGACAAAAAACTGGTATTTTTCCCCTCCGGCCTCCCCCGGGATGCAGGTAAGCTCCTTTTCCCCCAGAAGGCTCTTAAGCTCCCTGGCTGTCTCGTAGGCCGGATTGATAAGCGTCACCTCCTCGCCCATCAGCCGCGCCAGCGTGGAGCGAAGGAGAGGGTAATGGGTGCAGCCCATAACAAGGGTATCAATATATTTTTCCTTGAGAGAAGCCAGATAGCGGGAGGCAATCTCGTCGGTGACAGAGTCGTGGAGCAGCCCCTCCTCCACGAGAGGCACAAAGAGGGGACAGGGCTTTCCTGTCACCTCGATCGCCGGGTTCATCTGCTTCATCAGCTCTGTGTAGACGCCGCTTCTGATGGTGGCCTCTGTGCCGATAATCCCTATCTTTCTGTTTTTCGTCGCCTCCACAGCAGCCTTGGCTCCGGCGTGGATCACGCCGATAATCGGAATATCCAGATCCTTCTCCACCGTTTCCAGCGCGCAGGCAGTCGCCGTATTGCAGGCAATGACGATAGCCTTTACCTCCTTGGTCCGCAGGAAACGGATAATCTGCCTGGAATATCGGATCACCGTCTCCTGAGATTTCGTTCCGTAGGGAACCCTGGCGGTGTCTCCGAAATAGACAAGCTTCTCCTCCGGCATCTGGCGCATAATCTCCCTGGCCACTGTCAGACCTCCGACTCCCGAATCAAATACACCGATAGGCGCGTTTCTGTCCATATGCTCTCCTTTCCAGCCAGCCGTTATGAGTCATACCTTACGCGTCCATTTTCGATCAGGCGCGTTACAAGCTCTGTCTTATCCACTCCCGCAGCCTCGAAAAGCATCGGGTACATGCTGATGGCGGTAAAGCCTGGGATGGTGTTGATCTCATTGAACACAACCTCTCCCTGCTCTGTCACAAAGAAGTCCACCCTCGCCATTCCGTAGCCGTCTACAGCGGTGAAGATCCTTCTGGCAGCCTCTCTTACCTTCTCGGCAGCGTCCCCCGGCAGCTCAGGATTGACTACTGTTCTGGACTCTTCATTGTAATACTTGGCGTCAAAGTCATAGAAGTCGGCGGCCGCCAGGATCTCACCCACGCCAGAAGCGATGACCTCCCCGTTTCCTCCTCCGAACACGGCGCACTCTACCTCGCGGCCCACGATCATTTCCTCTACCAGAATCTTTCTGTCATGCTTCGCAGCCTCCCTCAGTCCGTTTTCCAGCTCGCTGCGGTCTGAGGCCTTGGAAACTCCCCTGGAGGAACCTGCGTTGGACGGCTTGATAAAGACAGGATAGGAGAAATGCTTTTCCACCCGCTCTGTCACAGATTCCATATGGGAGAGCTCCCCTCTCATAACCGGGACATAGGCTGCCTGGCGCACGCCCAGAGTGTCCGCCACAATCTTTGTGTACAGTTTATCCATGGAAACGGCAGAGGCCAGGACTCCGCAGCCCACGTAGGGCAGTCTGGCCAGCTCAAAAAGGCCCTGGATAGTTCCGTCCTCCCCGTAAAGCCCGTGAAGAACCGGAAACGCCACATCCACCGGAACCTTCTCCACTCCGCTCTCTCTCTCAATGAGCACACATTTTTCCGTGGCATCCGGAGAAAATACCGCGCCCACGGATTTGTCTCTCCAGCTCTCGTCCCGGATGGACTCCACGCTGTCCACATAGAGCCATTTTCCCTCCTCAGTTATCCCCACAATTACCACGTCGTATTTTTCCCTGTCTATATGGTTAATTACATTGACAGCCGACATGCACGATACGATGTGCTCTGAGGACTGTCCGCCAAACACTACCAGCACCTTTGTTTTCATCTGTCTTTCCTCTCCTTCTGTGTCCTTTTCTATATTGATTGTCATATTCCGGGCCAATACCTGCCGGATCGCCCGCAGTCTCTGCTTTCTGCAGACAGCGCTGCTTCTGGCGTTCTCAGGCGCCAGAAAAGAATCTCAAGCAGGCTCCCATTCAGTTTATTCTCATACCAGAGCAATTTCAACCTTTTTCTAATAAAAACTGTTTAAATTATATCATGCCTGTCAATACTCGGAGAAAACACAGCAGCAAAGGAGTTTGAGATGAAAAGTTTTTCCCGTTTCCTGAAGCGTTGTTCAGACGCCGGAAGTTATAAATGTATGTACCTCTCGCTGGCAGCCGCCTGCCTGGCTGTTTCTCTCACGCTGTATATCAGCAGCGCAAGAAAGCAGGAGGAGGCAGTTGCCTCGTCCGTGGCTCCCCAGGTACTCCGCTTTCACGTCCTGGCAAACAGTGATTCCAATGAGGATCAAAAGCTGAAGTTTGGTGTCCGGGATCTGCTCCTCGAGGAGATCCGCCGGGGCTTTTCTTCCGATGAGGAGGGAGAGGAGCAGACCTCACAGAAGGCCAGGCTCCAGTCCTACATACTCCTCCACCGGGATGAGCTTGAAACGCTGGCCGAGTCCTTTCTGGAAAAGCAGGGGAAACCGGACCAGGTACAGATACGTCTGGAAAGCGCCTACTTTCCGACCCGCTTCTACGGAGACATCGTCTTTCCCTGCGGGATCTATGATGCCGTGCGCGTGATAATCGGGGAAGGAAACGGCCATAACTGGTGGTGTGTCCTCTATCCCTCCCTCTGCTTTACTGAGGAGGCCTGCGCTGTGGTTCCTTCTGAATCCAGAAAGGATCTTGCATGCCTTTTAGATGAAAGTGTATTCGAGGAAATCTCCGCAGACAGAAGACTTGTATTCGGAGAGTCCGCCGGAATTGCCCAGAATGAAAAAAAAGGCGGCAAAGAGAGCCCTTCTTCCCGCCAGACGCCCTCCGGGGAGGATTCCCGGCCAGATGCCTCTGAAAAGCCTGTTGTTCACATCAGTCTCCGTATCCTGGAATTCTTCCGCTGACCGCAGACAGGCGCCAAACGGCATACTCCCCGGACAGCGGAAAAACTAAGACAGCGGGGAGCTCTCCTGCTGAAACCCGAATGGTTCCCTGTAAAGCATCCCCGCTGTTTTTCACTTCCGTGATTATCTATGCTTTTTCCTGTTTCCTGTCTGCGCTGCCCTTCCGAATATCTGCTCTTCCGCCTGTATTCCTGAATGGAACATTCATTCAGCGCTCATCTCTCCGAAACTTCTATATCTGAAACTTCTATATCTGAAATTTCTCTATCTAAAACTTCTCTCTCCATACTCTCGTTTCTCTATGAGCCGGATGTGTTCATATATCCGTTCACAGCCCACTGGTAGGTTTCTATAGCCTGGAAGAGAGCCATATCAGCTGTCTGCTCTGCCACCTGCTTGCTCAGGTAGGTGGACTGCTCCTGCAGGTACTCGATGTCGCTGGCCATGCCGAGGCTCCTCTTTGTTTCCATGGCAGACATGGTCTGCTCCTCTGTGGCAAGCTCTGCCTGAGCTAACTGCCAGGCAATCTGCTTCTGCCTGATGTCGTTGTAGAGGTTTGTCATGGTGGCGCTCACCGTCTGCTCCAGATTTTTTACTGTTCTCTCCTGATTCTTTCTGTCTGTGGAGTTTTCCTGCATATTACCAAGCGCCCGCCGGCTGTACTGGAGATCGTAGTTATTTGCCAGTGCCGTCTGCGTATCCGCCTCCAGATTAATCTGAGCTATGGCGTCACCATTGGCGTGGGGTACCTCTCTGATCTCCGGCTGTGCGTCGTAGCTCCATCCTGTCATCATGCAGAGATTCTGGCGAAGCGTTTCAAGGCTTGCCAGGGTTTCCGTCTGGGTGGACTGAATGGACTGAAGATTCTTCTGGGCCTTCAGCACATCTGCCTGAGTTGCCATGCCGATGGAAGCCTGGGTCTCTGTGGCCCTTAAGGCTGCCTCCATAACCTCCACGTTTTTCTGGATCAGAGCCGCATTTGCGCGGAGCTGGTTATAGGAATTAAAGAGATTCTGGGTGGACACAATAATTCCCTTCTGGTTTTTGACGTGCTGGATTTTCCTCATGTCGCTGTCCACGTAGGAGCTGTCAGCGGAAATATCTGACTTCAGAGCGCTGTTCTGCGTCATGGCTGCCGCTGACATGAGAGGCGCATACCCTGCCATGTAGCTGGCGGCACCTGCCTGAAGCTGTGCGGCAAGAGCCGGATTTCCGGCATCCAAAGCCGCCTGAGCCTGATCGCTCAGGTCATCGGCCATGGAGCTCAAATCCTCGGCCTGCTCTTTCAGATCCTCCGCAGAATCATACATGTCCTGGGCACTGTCTTTGGCGTCCCGGCGTATCTGCGCGGCATCGTCATCATTCTTCGTATCATTGTAGGATGCCTGCTCATTCTGGTAATTCGGGTTATATTCCTCAACCAGAAGGGACAGCTCATCGTATTCCATAACATTATCTTTCAGTCTCTCCCAGGTTGCCTCGTCATGGGCAAACTGGGGATTTTCAGCCAACGCCTCCATAGGCGTGGCCGCAAGCGCCGCCGCTGTTAGAAGCGGCAGAACCCTCCTGTATTGTCTGTTCATTGTTCTTCCCTCCGTTTTATGAGTCTCCGAAACCTGTCTCTGAACTGCTGCGGCTGTCTCGGGCCTGTCAGGCAGAGAGCCAGGGGACAGAGCCCTGTAAGCCCTTCCTCCCTAGCTTCCTGACACCATCATGCCCTTCAATGCCCAGTCATAGTTCTGGATAGCTGTGAACAGCTCCGTCTGAGCCGTATCCCTCTCCGATTTGGCCGCCAGATAGGAGGCCTGGGCCTGGAGATAGGCAGTCCTGCTCATCATTCCCATGGCATTTTTCTGGTCTGCCGCCTGCATGTCAAGGGCTGCAGCCTGGAAGTTTGCCTCTGCTCCCTCATAGGCCTGCTTTGCAGCTACTGCCTTGGCGTAAAGCCCCTCCATGCCTACTGCTATGCTCTGGCGCATCTGGGAAACATTTCTCTTTTTTGCGTTTCTTGAAACGGAACCGGAGGCTGCGCCCTGTCTGAGGCTTATGAAACTGTAGTTGGCCTGAGTGGCCGTCTCTGTGTCAGCAGCCAGATTCATACTGTCAACCCTGGCCGGATCCGGCGCCGGAAGAGGGGCAATCTCCGGATCGGCATCTCCCTCCCAGCCGCATGTGATAAGAAGATTCTGCTTCAGATTTCTGATGGTGGAGTCAAGCTGAACTGCGGCGCTCTGAGCCTGGATCCAGGCCTGGTTGGCCTTCAGCACATCCTCCGAAGAGGCCATGCCAAGACTTGCCTGGGCTGTCACTGCGTCCAGGGAGGCCTTCGCCAGCTCCTCATTCTTGTCTGCCAGCTCCTTTCCGGAGACTGCGCTCTGATACTGGATCAGAAGATTCTGGGCCAGCATGGTCTGCTGGTTTTTCAGCATCTTCATGGAACGCTCCACTGTTCCTGAGAGTTCTTCCGTCGACAGCTCTGCTGCCTGCTTTCTCATGGCTTTGGCAGATTCCTTGTAGGACTCGTAGAGTGCCCTGGTGGCTTCATCCATGTCGTCATCCTTCAGATCAAGGGCCTCCTCCATCAGCTCATTGGCGTCCTTTCCCAGCTGCCTGGCCGCATCCAGGTTCTGGCTCTGGTTTACAGTCTGAGAATATGTATTCTTATAAGTTACGTTGTAGCGCTCAACCAGTTCAGGCAGCTCGTCATACTCGAGAAGTCCATCGTTCAGGCTGGCCTCCCTGGCCTCAGCTGCCCCGCCGTCTGCCCCGGAGGGTCCGGCTAAGGCCGCTCCCGGCACACCGACCGTCATCAAAAGCGCCAGAGCGGCAGCCGCCGCCTGTTTTCGTTTCATTGAATCACCTCCGCTGTCCAGGTGCCCGCAGCTGCTCTGCTGCGTCTTCCCTGTCCTGTTCTGTTTTTCTGCTGCATCAGACCGTCTGTCTGTTCTTGTCTGTCTGTTCTTGTCTGTCTGTTCTTTTCAGTCCTTTATTTTCTGAAAGCCGGGCCGCCACTCTATTGTACTATATTTTCTGACTGGAAGTGCTGGAAATATTAAGCAGCGTTTCCAGTCAGTCTGGAAGCGTCTCCCGCTGCGCCCTCCAGGACCTGAAACGGAGCAGGCGGCCGGCGATGGAACTCTTTATTTTGCCTGCATCCACTTATCCTAGTCTACATCCAGCTCATCATACTTGGGCTTTCTGTTCATCAGTGTGTAGTAGATCGGCAGCATCAGCAGGGACAGAACCGTAGAAGCCACCAGACCGCCCACGTTTACAAGGGCAAGTCCCTGCATGGTCTCTCCGCTGTCGCCGTAGGCCATTGCCATAGGGATCATGGAGACGACTGTGGTCAGCGTTGTCATAAGGATAGGACGAAGTCTCGTCGCTCCGGCTTCCACAAGAGCGGTGTCACGATCCATCTCTGCCCTGTACTGGTCGGCTGTATCTACATAGAGGATACCGGAGTTTACTACAGTACCAAACAGCATCAGGAATCCTAACAGGGATGCCATACTGATGCTGGCATCGGCTAAGAAGAGGAGACCGAAGGCTCCGATAAGGCTGAACGGGATTGTCGTCATAACCATGAGGGAGAACTTCGGTGACTCAAACTGAGCCGCCATAACGACAAACACCAGGAAAATGGCCATGGCGATGGCTCCTCCCAGGGATGCAAACTCCTCCGCCATGCTCTCATCCATAGCGTTCTGAGCCCTTGTCACGTTCTCAGTCAGTCTTGGAGCTACCTCCTCGTCGTAAATCTGCGTTTCAATGGCATCCATCTGCTCTTCCTGCGTTCCATTGACGAAGTCTCCGCTGATGGTCACCTGATATTCCTTGTCTTTTCTGGTAATACTCTGTGGACTGTCCTTGAAGTAAATATCGGCAATGTCCGCCAGAGCCACAGAGTTTCCTGCCGCCCCGCTCACTACAATTCCCTTTACCTGGTCAACCGTTTCATACCAGCCGTCCGGGTACTCTACATTGACGCTGATCTCCTCGCCGTCCTGGTCAAGAGTCGTAGCCTCGCTTCCGCTGATCATCAGATAGACGCTCTGGGCCACCTGTGCCGGCACAAGCCCCTCTGCGGACGCCTTAATGGGATCGATGTCGATCTGGATAACGGGAGCAGAGTTTTCCAGTGTGGAGTGTACCTTTGTCACCTCCGGTCTCTGCTTTAAGGCCTCTGTGATCTGGTCTGAAATATTCTTCAGCTCATCGTACTGGGTACCCTGGAGAATGTACTCCACCCCGTCCGCTGAACTCGCCATCGTGGAGCTGGAGCTTACAGACTCAACCGTTACATTCATCTCCGGATATCCGGTCAGAAGCGGATTCCATTCCTTCACCACCTCATCGGTGGAACGCTTTCTGTCATCTGCCAGGTAAGCGGTGATAGTGGCTGAGGAGCCGCCTGAGATGCTGAGACCGCTGGCTCCATAGGACAGAATGTAGTCCTCCACGTCAGGATCAGCCGCCACATACTCCTCCACCTTCGATACAATCTCATCTGCCTTCTCAACCGTCAGACCCGGCCTCAGTTCCATGGTTACCTGAATAGTTCCCTCGTCAGTGGCAGGCATCAGCTCCGTGCGGATCTGAGTTGCCAGAACAAAGGAGAACAGAAGCAGGGCAATACTTGTAAACATAACCGTTTTCTTCTTCGGAAGAAGGAAGCGAAGGATCTTCCTGTACTGATCCTGCATTGCCCGAACTGCGCCGGACAGCGGAGCCTTAGTCTTTTCCGCCGGACGGTACATGGTATAGCACAGCGGAACTACCGTAATCGCCGAGATAAAGGAGGCCACCATACAGAACACGATTGTAAAGCCCAGAGGCTTGAACATCTGTCCGGAAAGTCCCTGAATCAGGGCCAGGGGAAGGAACACCACGCAGGTTGTGGCTGTACCGCCGAGAATGGAGGCGATCATGATTCTTGTTCCCTCAAGAGCCGCATCCCTGAAGGAGGTGGCACCGTTTCCAATCTTTTCTTTCGCCCTGAAGCAGCTCTCCAGGACGTTGATCGAGTTGTCTACCATCATTCCGACGCCCAGAACAAGGCTTCCCAGAGTGATAACGTTCAGGGAGAAGCCCATGGCTCTCATCAATATGAGGGCTGCCAGAATGGAGATCGGGATGGAAGTTCCTACAATCAGGGATGCCTTCACATCTCCGAAGAACAGGTAAAGGATTGCCATGGAGATGATGACAGCCATTACCATAGTCATCATAACACTTTCCAGAGAGGAGTTGATGCTGTCACTGCTGTCATTAACTACAACGATTTCCAGGTTCGGATTACTTCGCTTTAAGCGCTCGATGGTGCTGTTTACCGACTTTGAAACCTCTCCGGCGGAAGCCTCCTGCTGCTTTTTGATTCCCAGAGAGATCGTATCCTTTCCGTTATAGCGGCCGATTCCCGCCGGATCCTCCAGGTTTGAGTAAATATTGGCCACATCCTCCAGATGGATGACATCTCCGCTTCCCACGGTGATCGGAATGGTCTTTAAGCTCTCCATGGTGTCGAAGGTAACTCCCGCGGACACGGACAGCTCCTGATTTCCCACGACAGCGCTTCCCGCCGGGAGGGAGAAATCGGCTGAGCCGATGGCAGAGATCAGAGAATTCATGGTCAGGTGGTACTGATCCATCTTTTCCGGAATAAGTTCTACTTTTACATACTGCTCCTGTCCGCCGCTGACGTCTACGCTGGCCACGGAGGAAATCTTTTCAAACTCCGGCACAATCTTCTCATTTACATAGTTGTAAAGATTGTCGGCTGTATCATCATTGACCGCCAGGGTCATGGTGGCCATATCGTTGATATTGAACTCCACAACTACCGGTTCTTCTGCATCTTCGGGAAGAGTTGCTGTAAGAAGATCTGTCTTTTTCTTTAAATCATTGTAGGCCTTATCCATGTCCGTTCCATACTGGTATTCCAGAAGAACCATGGAAATATTTTCCTGTGAGTAGCTGGTCACTGACTTGACGCCGCTCAGCGTTCCTATCTCATCCTCGATGGGCTTGGTCACCAGCTCGCTCACATCCTCCGGGCTTGCTCCCGCATAGGTGGTGAACACTACCATCATCGGCATCTCCATCTCCGGGATCAGCTCCAGCTTGGAGGACAGGACAGAGGAAAGTCCGAATACGATCAGGCAGAGCACTGCCAGGATCGTAGTGACGGGACGTTTCAGAACAAATTTCGTTAAACCCATATGTACGCCTCCTTACTCTGCCGCCTGCTCTTCAGTTTCGTCTGCGGTTTCGCCTGTGGTTTCGTCAGCGCCTGCAAGCTCTACCTGGGAGCCCTCATAAAGCTCCGAGCTCCATGTGACAATCACCTGATCGTCCGCCGTAAGGCCGGAAATTACCTCTGTCTTCTCTGCATCAAAAATTCCTACTTCAACGGGAACCTCGTGTACCGTTCCGTTGTCATAGGTGTACACATTCGGCTTTCCTCCGGAATAGTAAACGGCATCTGTCGGAACCGTCAGCACATTGTCCGCGTGCTCTGATACGACGGACAGCTTTACTCTGGAGCCTGTGGCAAGAGCCTGGGCCTCTGTCAGAGAAGCCTTTACATTAAAGAGGCCTGTGTCATCGTCAATCTTTGTGCTGACCTCGGAGATTGTTCCCTCATAAACCGTTCCGTTTTTGTCAATCTCCACCGTGTCGCCCACATGAAGGCCTCCCACGACTCTCTCTGTCACAGCGAAGTTGACCTGCTTGGCCCCCTCGCCTGAGATCACACAGATAATATTCTGGGTGCTCACATTATCGTGAACCTCCACACTCACGCTCTCCACTTTTCCCGCAATAGGAGCTGTGATAGAGCTGTACTCTACCTGGTTGTCGTAGGCGATCTTTGCAGAATCGTACTGAAGTCTGGCCAGCTCGGCGCTGCTCTGGGCCTGCTCATAGGCCTGCTGGGAAAGATTTCCGCTCTCAAACAGCACCCGTGAACGCTCCAGCTCCCTGTTCGCATTGTCCAGGTTCACCGCAGCCGTGTCCATACTGTTCTTTGCCGTATCCACCATTTTTGTGTCAATATGGCAGATAGGCTGTCCCTCTGTCACCACATCCCCGGCCTTCACGTAAATCTCCGTTACCTCTCCGGCAGCCTTCGGAATAATGGAAGCCATCTCAGAGGGTTCTATGCTCCCTGAAAGATCCGTGTAGATTTCAATCGTCCCGATCTCCGGATTCGCCACAGATACCACCGGAACGGCCGCCGAGTTTACCTCCTCCTTCGGCTTTAAAAACCGAGGAACAATCATAACCGCTGCCACAGCTACAACCGCTGCTATAACAATCTTTGATTTCTTCATGCTGTTTTCTCCCTTTGCTTTCTGTCTTTATTTCTATGATGCTGATGCCTGAATGTGCAGACATATCCTCTTATGCGCCCATATCTTCTGATTATGTATGATTCTGCATACGGAGGGAGGGATTTTCCTGAACATCACGCCTCATGCTTCCGTACTTGAGAATCTCCATTCTCTGGCTGTAATTTCTCCTGGCATCCTCCAAGGGTACTCCATCGTAGATTTCTCTGATGGCCATCGCCACCGATGCCATTCCCAGCGCAAACAGGCAGTGAAAATCCTCGAATTTCGTGAAATGCGTCTTTGCCTGATCGGCGTGCTCGTACAGCCATCGCTCCACCTGCTCCCCTGTCTTTGCATATTCCTCATTCTTCTTTTTGGAAAGCCTTCCTCCAAACATATCATCCGAATTCATGTGGAGCATGATGTTTTTGAGAAAATCGAAATTCGGCCTGGAACAGCAGAACTGAAGCATTTCCTGCATAATGCAGTCCATCACGGCGAATATATCTCCCCCTGTTTTCCTGGCCCTGTCCTTCACAAGAATAATCAGCTTCTCCTGAATATCCTCAAAAATGTAGGACACAATATCCCATTTATCCTCAAAGTAAGTATAAAAGCTGCCTCTGGAAATATCCGCGTTCTTGATAATCTGATTAATGGAAACCTTATCCATGGTCACTCTGGCAAATTCCCGAATTGCAGCCTCGCAGATAGTCTTTCTCTTTTCCTCCGGCAGACGGTAAAATCGCTCTGACGGCATATTTCTCACCCTGCTTTCCTAAGTTTTCCGCTGTTTTGAATCCCTCCTGCCGGCATCCCCGCTGATCGGCAGGAAGGCAGACAGAAAAAACTCTGGTGACAAGCTGTCACTTATTATAGTGACAACCTGTCACTATGTCAAGAAGCGAACTGGTGATTTTACAAAATTTTCACAATTTGAGGAGGCTGACCGTAGAAACACCCTTTCCCGGTATCTGTGCCGCGGAAGAAAAAACGCTTTCCACAGCCTGAATCAGCTGCAAAAAGCGTTTTTCCTGAACTTTTCTTATTCTCTTTTCCTATTCTCTTTTCTTATTCTCGTACTCTTTTATCCCACAGTGCTTTTTCTGCCAGAATGGCAGACGGAGAAATTTCCTAGAGCGGCTTTCCCGCCAGCACCTCCATATAGTCCTTATAATTTTCCTCCAGAAGTCTCGGCGTATCAAGGCCGTAGGGGCATTTGCTCCTGCACTGTCCGCAGTGGAGACAGCCCTCGATCTTTTTCATCTTCTCCTGTCCCTCCGGCGACAGATGTCCCGCAGACGGAGAGCGGCGAAGGAGAAGGGACATCCTTGCACAGTTGTTGATCTCGATTCCTGCCGGACAGGGCATGCAGTAGCCGCAGCCCCTGCAGAATTCTCCGGCCAGAGCCTTTCTGTCCGCCTCGATGACTGCCTTAAGCTCGTCGTCCAGAACCGGAGGCTGCTCAACAAAGTGAAAAAACTCATCAAGCTCCGACTCCCTCTGCACACCCCAGATGGGGAGGACATTCTCAAACTGGGCCATGTACCCATAGACGGCCGCCGCGTTTGTCAGAAGCCCGCCGGAGAGGCCCTTCATGGCGATAAAGCCCATGTCCTTTTTCAGGCACTTTTCTGCCAGGGCAGTCTCCCTCTCTGTGGACAGATAGTTGAAGGGGAACTGAAGTGTATCGTAAAGGCCTGACTGGACAGCCTCCTCGGCCACGTCAATCCGGTGGTTGGTGATTCCGATAAAACGGATCTTCCCCTGCTTCTTTGCCTCAAGCATGGCGTCGTAAAGTCCCGTCTCATCCCCCGGCTTCGGACAGACAGGCGGATTGTGGAACTGGTAGATGTCTATGTAGTCTGTCTTTAGTTTTAAAAGGCTCTCCTCCAGATCCTTCCAGAATTTCTCCGGAGTGTCCGCCATAGTCTTTGTGGCAATAAAGATCTGATCCCTCACATCGCTCAGGGCATAGCCAATCTTCTCCTCGCTGTCTGAGTAAGCCCTGGCTGTATCGAAGTAGCGCACTCCCGCATCGAAGGCCTTTCTCAGCAGGAGGGCAGCCTCCTCCTTTCCGATACGCTGGATCGGCAGAGCTCCGAACCCGTTTTTGTTGACAATGATTCCTGTCCTTCCAAGGGTGACAGGAGTTCCCTTTACCTTCTCATAGGAATCCAGAAGCTCCTTCAGCGCCTCATCGCTCTCGTCGATCCAGACGTCCTCTTCCTTTGCATTAAGTCCCAGGTACTTCGCCAGAGTCCGCTCATCGTCAGAGCGGTTCCACCGGCTGATATATCGATCGATCTCCTCAAACTCAATCTGGCCTGATACGTATAATTCCTTGAATGTCATTCTCCCTGCTCCTTTATATTCTTAAGCACTGTGATCTCCTGGTTATCGATATGTTCCCTCATGGCCTGCTTGGCCTCCTCCACATGGCGGGAGCACAGGGCTTTGTAAATCTTGTTGTGCTCCACAAGGAGTATCTGGCGCTTGTCTTCGTCCTTGATATATTCCAGACGGTAGCGGTACATCTGTTCCCTCAGGTTATTTAAAATCTGCACCAGCCTCATATTTCCTGTGCTGTTGTAGATAATGTCGTGATACGCCTCGTCTGTCTCCGCTATCTCCATGGCGCTGCCATGCTCTACGGCGCTCTTAAAGGCCTCCTGAGCCCTCTGAAGCTCCTTAAATTCCTCGTCCGTCATTCTCTGGCAGGCCAGCTCGATAGCCAGCTCCTCTAGGGAGCGGCGCACCTCCAATACGTCCCTCATGCTCTTCTCGGAGATGCGGGCCACCTCCGCCCCGCGTCTTGGAATCATCAGCACAAGCCCCTCCAGCTCCAGCTTGCGGATAGCCTCCCGGATCGGCGTACGGCTCACCCCCAGCTTTTCCGCCAGCTGGATCTCCATCAGCCTTTCTCCCGGCGCCAGCTCTCCCTTTAGAATCGCCTGCCTGAGCGTGTTGAATACCACATCCCTGAGCGGAAGGTACTCGTTCATGTTTACCTGAAAATTATTTCCCATTTTTCTCATTCCCCTGTCTGTCCTGCGTCTGTACTCCTGTTGTAAAATCTGGTCAGATAGACCTGCTTGGCCATGGCGCTCCCTGAGCCGTACCGCATTTCCTCATATGCGGCCTGGGCCTTTGACGGGCTCATAAAGAGGCCAAACACCGTCGGGCCGCTTCCGCTCATCATGGCTCCCACAGCCCCCATGTCCATCATTTTCTCCTTAATATCGCGGATCACCGGATGAGCCGGTATCGTCACGGTTTCAAGGATATTCCCCATATTGGAGGCGATTTTCCTCAGATTCCTCTCCTTTATCGCCTCTGTCAGAAGATCGATATCCGGGTGAGCCTCCCCGGGCAGGCGATCCACGTGAAGATTTTCGTAGACAAACTTCGTGGACACGCTGACTCCCGGCTTCGCAATCAGCACCTGGCACTGGGGAACGGGGGCAAGAGGCGTCAGAATTTCCCCGATTCCTTCTGAGAGCGCAGTTCCCCTCATGATGCAGTAGGGCACATCCGCCCCCAGCTTCACGCCGCGCTTCATCAGCTCCTCCATGGAAAGCCCCAGGGAAAACATCTTGTTTACCCCAAACAGAAGAGCCGCCGCATCCGCACTTCCTCCGGCCATTCCGGCGGCTACAGGGATCAGCTTCTTAATGCGGATGTCGATCCCCTCGGTAATTCCAAACTCATCCATCAGAAGCCTTGCAGCCCTGACTGCCAGATTGTTTTCATTATTCGGGAGATAGTAGAGATTCGTCTCAATTCCGATGCCGGGTTTTTCCCTTCGGTACAGATCAATCCGATCATAAAGCCCCACTGTCTGCATGATCATCCGGACCTCGTGGTAGCCGTCCTCCCGCCTTCTGACCACATCGAGTCCCAGGTTGATCTTCCCATATGCTTTCAGTCCCAGATGTTTAATCATAGCTCTCCTCGTGCGTTTTGTATTTTTGCATTTTTTTGTATACAATATATTATATACGCGGGGCATATAAAATACAAGGGGATTTTTAAGAGGAGGAACACGGGGGAGCAGACTGCAGGAAAGGTTCCCGGCTCATCCGAAATCCGGAGTACAGGGAGGGCCCGGACGGCTGCAGGCATCTACAGTGAGAGATGGAGAAGGATTTCCCCATCCTCTTCCTTCCCCTCTCTGACTCCTTTCAGGGGCTCCTCTGTTTTGTCCCCGGTAAATCCCAGCTTTTCTGCCAGCAGAAGAGAGGGTGTGTTGTCCGGCTTTATTCTGACGCTTACACGGCCAAGGCCCTCTTTCTTTGCCCAGGAGAGAATTGCCCGGCAGGCTTCTGCGCCAAAGCCTCTTCTCCTGTATTCTGAGTAGATGTGATATCCCAGCTCTCCGTCTGTAATCCCTGCCTTTCCCACAATTTTTCCCGTAGCCCTCTCCTCGAGAGCCCAGAGGCCGCACTCATAGAAGCGGTACTGACAGGCAATATAGGAGGAGAGCAGCTCCGGCGTGGAAAATTCCTTTTCCTCAGCAGGAAGGCTGTCACTGGCCCTGAATTCCCGTATAATAAGCCGCCCTGTCACGGCAATCTCGAGGGGCAGCCCGAAGCGGCGGCTGACAGCTTTTCTGAGAAGCTCCTCGTCCACATCCTCCGCCCGCTCTGCCAGATAGAGGGCAGGGGACAAATCCGGAATCAGATCCGGGCAGGCTTCATCCGGTATTTCTGCACTCTCCTTCTCAGTTCTCTTACCGTATAAACCAACAACGGCTCCCCCTGCCGCATAAGCGGCCTGGAGAGCCTGTCTGTCATCTGACAGCGTTACGGAATAAACCGTCTGATTCATTTTAATCTCTTTAATTATCAGCATTTTTCCGGTTCCGGATACTCCTCGCCAAAGGTGTCCACTGTGACCTTTTTCATTTTCTGCTCCTTCATCGGGCGGTCACTCCAGTCTGTTCTGCACTCTGCGATCTTGTTCACCACGTCCATACCCTCAATGACATGTCCGAAGGCTGCGTACTCGCCGTCTAAGTGGGGAGAGGTCTCGTGCATGATAAAGAACTGGGAGCCTGCGGAATCCGGATGCATGGCTCTTGCCATGGAGAGAACGCCTGGCGTGTGTTTTAAATCATTCTTAAAGCCATTGCGGGCAAACTCGCCTTTAATGGAATAGCCCGGGCCGCCTGTTCCGTTTCCCTGGGGGCATCCGCCCTGGATCATGAAGCCGCGGATCACGCGGTGGAAAATCAGGCCGTCATAGAAGCCCTTTTTCACAAGACTTACAAAATTATTTACAGTGTTCGGGGCAATCTCCGGGTAGAGTTCTGCCTTGATCACATCTCCGTTTTCCATCTCAATGGTAACTACTGGATTCTGCATATTTATGTCCTCCTGGGTATTCATTGTCCAGCCGGATGCTCCGGCTTTTCTGCTACCAGTGTATCAAATGTGGGGAGTCATTGCAAGATGGTTGTTTGCCGCAGCCTCCCTTTGTTCAAATTTTGTTCACAAATCATTTAAAAAACCGTTACACAATGCTAATGATTTCTTCACGAATGCCCCATATAATAAAGCCATAGTAATCAAACGATTGCTACAACGATTTTTTTCATAATACTTGAGCTGATTATTCAGCTCTCCTCCCTTTTTCAAAAGTTATAAATTCAAGATAGCCGCCCTGTTGCCGGGCGGCTGTTTTGATGTCCGGAGACTTTCAACTTCTTTTTTACTTCTTCTCTTTCTTACCTCTTCTCTTTTTTATTTCTGCCTCAGGGCTGGAAGCCTTACTTCCCTTCTCAGAAGGAACACCCCTATCAGGTTCGGGACAGCCATCAGCCCGTTAAAAATATCCGAGAGATTCCACACCAGGGTAAGTCTGGCGACGCAGCCGAAGAATACCGCGTTCAGATAGAAAAAACCATAGCAGAGAACTGCCGTTCTCTGCCAGGAGAACCCGTCCGTCAGGTAGGCCAGAGCCTGCCTGCCCAGATAAAACCAGGCAATGATAGTGGCGAAGGCGAAGAGGCTCATAGACAGAGACACCAGAATTCCCCCTGCATCCCCGAAACAGGCAGAAAAGCAGGCGGCCACTCCCGCGCTGCCGGAATATCCCTTCATGGGATTCTTCCCGCACAGAATCACAAGGGCTGTCATGGTACAGCTCACCATCGTGTCGAAAAACACCTCGAATACAGCCCACATGCCCTGCTCACAGGCAAAGCGCTCCCGGCTGCGCTCCTGATCCTCCTCGTCGGCCTCCCCATGGAGTACAGCCAGGCTCCCAAGCCCCGCCTCGTTGGAAAACACCCCTCTGGAAATCCCGTATCTGACTGCTCTGCTCACAAAAATTCCAGCCATCCCTCCTGCCGCGCTGTCCACAGAGCAGGCATCCCGGAAAATCCCGGCAAACACAGACGGAATTTCGGGAAGATTCGCCAGAATCACAGCTGCGCATAACCCCATATAGAATGCCGCCGAAAACGGAACAAGCCCCACCGCCGCCTGGGAGATGCGCCTGGCTCCCCCGAATATCACTGCCATTACCAGAGCCGTCAGGACAAAACCTGTCACAGTCAGAGGGATTCCGGCTGAAAAAGCGGCACTCTCTGCAACAGAGTTGGCCTGTACCATGCTTCCCATTCCCAGGGATGACAGAATGCAGAGCACTGCATAAAGACAGCCGAGTCCCCTCATGCCAAGCCCCCGTTCCAGATAGGCATAGGGACCGCAGATTGGACGGAGGTCTGAGCCCAGATAGCGGTATTTTCTTCCCAGATAGACTTCCGCATAGGCTGTCATCATCCCAAGCAGCGCCGAGGCCCACATCCAGAACACAGCTCCCGGTCCGCCCATGGTCACGGCTGTGGCCACCCCTGCAATATTTCCCGTCCCCACAGTGGCCGCAAGGGCTGTACAGGCCGACGCAAACTGTCCCTTTTTCTCCCGGGTACGCCTTCCCGCTGCAAGGCTCCCTGCAGTTTCCCTCCACCACACATTGGCCCGCAAGACCTGAAAGAAGCGGAACCGGATGGTAAAGTAAAGTCCCGTCAGAAGAAACAGAGCCATCAGCCATGGCCCCCAGACCAAGTCACGCAGAAACTGAATCATATTTCATGCCAATGTCCTTTTTAACTATTTATTCCCCCGTTCCTTTGAATATGTTACTTTGAATATATTACATCTCCCCGTCTTCTCCCTGCCATATTTTCCATGGGCCTTTTATATTTTACACTTTCCCCCTGCACCTGCCGAAAATTTTGTGATATAATGAGCGCAAGCGAGCCTGTGGGAGCTTGCTCACACAAGGCGAGCGGCGAATGACGATCACAGGCTGTGCCTGTGATATAATTCTTAAGGAAAGCATCTGATTCAGGCAAAAAAATAGAGCAGCCAATTAAGCTGCTCTGAATCTGATGATTTCCAATTGTACCAATTCGCGGTCGGTTAGCCGACAACATATATGGGGATTGTATCCTTCCGGTTTCCCGAAAAACGGCGGATTTCACGGGAAACCGGGACGCGGATAAGGAAATTTACTGCCTGTACCGGAGTTTTGGGCATGCTTCGCAGGCCTTCCTGTGGGAGGCCTGTGAAAAAAATTGTGGAATTCAGGCACTGGTTACAGCAAAAGGGCATAGGTCCTCCCTGCCGGTTTTAAAGCGGCGCACCCGCATGCCGGGCAGACGGAAAGATCAAAATCCCATACCGCTTTCAGCAATTCTGCCATTGACATGCCGGCATACCTGCGCTGGAAACGCTGATGCCCCTGAAGCTTGAAAATCAGTTTCAGGTTTTTCGATTTCATCCGGTTATTGAGAAAGCCGCAGTAGCGGATTTTCTGGAATCCGCGCGGCAGCACATGCAGCAGGAAACGTCGGATGAACTCCGTGTTGGAAAGAGTGAGGGTCCTTCTGGGGTCCCCCGGTTTCCTGCCCCTGGCTGAGAAAGTTGTCTCTTTGTCGGTTACGGAGAGGATGCGGCTGTTTGAAATGGCGACCTTGTGTGTATACTTCCCAAGATATTCCACAGCGCTGCCAAATCCACGGAAGGTCTCCTTTATATAGGGGCACCAGTCTTTGGAATAGAGCCTGTTTTTAAACTCCTGCCATTCGTAGGAATTACGAAGGCAGCTGCAGGAAGCGGAAAACACAAGCTGTCCCTTTTTGTAGAGGGAATCCAGCATGGCAAGATATTTTCCTTTGAATTTATCCCGGAGCACTGCGACAGGAATAAAAAAAGATTTCTTTGATTTCCTGATTTTCAGATCCGGAGTCAGGCCGCCGCCGGAAATAATACAATGCATATGCACATGGTAATCCAGCTCCTGGTTCCAGGTATGGAGGATCTGGATAATGCCGGGCACAGCGCCGAGATATTCGGGGTTAGAAGAAAGCTCCAGGAGCGTCTGCGCACAGCATGTATGCAGGAGACCGTAGAGAAGCTTCTGGTTGCAGTACAGAAGCGGGTTCAGGTCATGGGGGAGGGTAAAGACCACATGGAAATAAGGGGCATCGATAACCTCCGCGCGGCGCTGATCCACCCAGACCAGTGTGTTGACGGCCTGGCAGTTGGGGCAAATGCGGTTCCTGCAGGAATTATAGTGTAGTTCGGTATGTCCGCACTCCGTGCAGACGCTGATGTTGCAGCCGCACTTTTCAGATTTGCAGCGGATGATGGCGAGGGCGGCATCCCTCTGTACGTCAGACAGATTGTGGGAAGCCCTGAAGGCATGAAAGGAAGCGCGGAAAATATCCTGTATTCTGAAATCAGGCATAGAAGGTACCTCCCAACTGGTCAAAAGGGTTTGTGACTGTATTTGAGGCAGAAGAAGCCAGGTGGACGTAGATTGCGGTACTGTTGAGGGAGCGATGCCCAAGCCTGGATTTCAGGGAAAGGAGATCCAGGCCGTTCTCATAGCTGTGGGTAGCGTAAGCGTGGCACAGGGAATGGGCGCAGAAGCGGGAGTCCATGCCAAGGGCGTTCCTGTGGTCCAGAATGATCCGCTGGAGCCATTGCTTATCCATAGGCCTGGAACGGTTGGTCTGCTGGGTAAACAGCCAGGTTTTCGGCTTCATGTGTGCGGGGCAGGAATACCAGTACTCCCGGATATCCCTGCAGATGCTCTCCGGGATGGGGACATAACGGTCTGAACGGTTTTTAGATACCGGGATATAAAGCCGGTGAGAAGAAAGAAAAATATAGCGGCATTCCAGATGACAGAGTTCATCCAGTCTCAAGCCGGCAGCATAAAGGATCGAGCAGGCGAGGCGTGCCTTAGGATCGTCAAGGGAATTTAGAAAGAGAGCAACCTGGTTCCTGTCCGGGACAAAGGGCAGATAAGTACGGAACTTGCGGAAAGGGATCTGGGAAGGATCCCATGGCTGATGCAGGACATAAATCCAAAAGAACTGGAGATGAGAAATGACCATATTCATCGTGCGGTCGGAAAGATGCCGGGAAGTCTGAAGCGTTTTCAGGAAATCACGAACCATTTCCCAGGAGGCGTGCTCCGGGGAGATATTTCGTTCCAGCAGATAAGAGAGATAAGGTTTGAGATAAGTCTGATAGCCGCGAATGGTATTGGGGGCAAGATTTTTTGCCTGAAGCATTTCAATAAAAACAGATAAGTAGTCCATAAAAACCTCCTGAGTGGTGAAATAATAAGAACCCAAAATAATAAGAAGCAGCCAATGAACACCCACAAGAGGAGGGGGACGGTAAAAATTTTTGGATATGTAGTTGTTGAGTTTAAAAATCCATGGTAAAATAAGCATAGCAGTTTTTGTGAATATGCGATTGTTTGGTGTGGTAACTTAACAATACAACATATATACAAAAACTGCTACTTTTTTTGGAAAAAAGTGGCGGAAACACGTACCTGTGGTTAGCCGTCGCGTTAGCGACTTGGTACAATGAGCGCAAGCGAGCCTGTGGGAGCTTGCTCACACAAGGCGAGCGGCGAATGACGATCACAGGCTGTGCCTGTGATATACTAACTCCAAAGCGGGAACGGATATACACGTCTCATGGGCCGGATTCCCTGCTCGAATTAATGAAGAAAGAGGGCTTTTCGCTATGCCAGGTTTTACTACTCACTATATTTTTGGCATGAAATCCTACAATGATCTTCCAAACAACCAGCTCAAGCACATTATTGCAAAACACCGCTGGCTCTACCAGCTGGGTCTGCAGGGGCCGGATATGTTCTTTTACTATATTCCCGTCCTGCGGCACAGGGATTACAGAAACGTGGGTTCCTACATGCACGAGCACCATGTCAATGAGTTTTTCCGGTGCTCCCTGAACCGCCTCTCCCATCTGAAGTCGAAGCAGCAGCGGGAGCAGGCTGTCGCCTATCTGGCAGGTTTTATGAACCACTACATCGCAGACTATGTCTGTCATCCTTACGTGTACGGCCGAATCGGCTATGACGTTTCCAACCCGTCCGCCGTCCATCACGGCAGACATGCGGCGCTGGAAAATGATATTGACGCTATTCTCCTGTATAAATATAAAAAGAAAAAGCCGTCTGAATTTAATCAGACGGCCACCATCTGCCTGAACGGACAGGAAATGCAGTTCGTATCACATTTTCTGTCAAGCTGCATCAATGACGCCTACTATCCTATCACCTACCGGAATAACTTCCAGGTAAAGCCTTCCATGGTGCACCGCTCTATCTGGGCCATGCGCTTTGGCTGCCGGACTCTGGCAGACAAATCCGGCAAAAAAAGAGGCGGCATCGCCCTGGTGGAATCTATCTTTGTGAGCCACCCGGTGGCCTCGGCAAAGCTGGTGACAGACACTTTCACCCAGCCCAGGAAGTGCTGCAACCTGGATCACGAGCCCTGGTGCAACCCGTGGAACAAGGCGCTGGCCTCCACCGACTCCTTTGTGGATCTGTTTCACCTGACTCTCAGAAAGGTGAGCAGTGCCTACTATTTCTTCAACGCCTGCCTGTCCAGCAGCGTTCCCTTGGAAGAGCAGGATTTCCACCAGCTCCTCACAGAGCTTGGAAATTATTCCTATCACAGCGGGCTGCCTGTAAGCTAGGCAGGCAGCGTCTCAGCCTTCCGTTTTCTCGTAATACTTACCGAGAAACGCCCTCGTCCTCTCATTGTCTGAGGCGAACACCTGCTCCGGACTTCCCTCCTCCACAATGACTCCGCCTGCCATGAAGATGACCCGGTCGGATATATCCTTTGCAAATGCCATCTCATGGGTGACAATCACCATGGCAATTTTCAGGTCTGCCAGAGACTTGATTACCTTTAAAACCTCCTGGGTCAGCTCCGGATCCAGCGCTGAGGTGGGCTCGTCAAAAAACAGGATTTTAGGATTCAGGGCCAGAGCCCTGGCGATGGCCACCCTCTGCTGCTGGCCTCCGGACAGCTGGCAGGGATACATGGCCGCCTTGTCTGAGAGTCCCATCTTTTCCAGAAGAGCCATGGCCTCCCTTTTCACCTCGTCGCGCCCCCGTTTCTGAACATGGATGGGCGCGTCCATGACATTTCTGAGAACGGAGTAATGAGGAAACAGATTGAAATTCTGGAAGACAAGTCCGTAGAGAGAGCGCAGCTCCCTAAGCCTCTTTTTGTCCGCGTACTGTACCCGGCCGTCCCCCTCATTCCAGACTGCCGGTTCTCCCTCATAGACCACAGAACCCCTGTCCATGGTTTCCAGCATGCAGGCACACCTGAGAAGTGTGGATTTTCCCGAGCCTGACGGGCCGATCACCGATACGATCTCCCCGTCCTTTACGCTCAGAGAAATATCCCTGAGCACCTTATTTTCTCCAAAAGATTTTTCAATGTTTTTGATCTCTAATATATTCATCCCTATATCCGCCTATCTGCCTTTTCTTCCTAATTATCAGGACATGCTGCCTCAGCCTTTCCGGCCAGGCCTTCTGTCAGCTGTAATAATTCAGCCTTTTTTCCGCATGCTCCATCACTACAGCCACTAAAAGGTTAAATACATAGTAAAACAGTCCCGCCGCCACAAAGGGAATCATGCTGACCTGAGAGGAGGCCAGAGCCTTGGCGACTGTGAACATTTCCATCACGCTGATGGTAAATGCCAGGGAGGTGTCCTTCACAAGAGTGATCACCTCATTCGTGATGGAAGGCAGAATCCGCTTTATCACCTGGGGAAAGATAATTCGAAAGAAGGTCTGCGTCCTGCTGTAGCCCAGCATCTTTGCAGCCTCATACTGGCCGGCCGGCATGGACTGAATACCGCTGCGGTAAATTTCCGCAAAATAGGCCGCATAGTTGATCACAAAGCCGATAAAGGCCGCCCACAGCCGGTAATCATTTCCCACCCGGATTCCCAGCAGGTAATAGGGGCCGAAATACACCACCATAAGCTGAAGCATCAAGGGCGTTCCCCTCATAATGGATATGTAAAACTTAACGATCGTCCTTATGACGGGATTCTTTGACATTCTCCCGAATGAGATGAGAAGCCCGAGAGGAAGGGAAAAGATGAGCGTCACTGCAAAGATCTCAATGCTGGTTCCCATGCCTCCTGCAAGCTGTTTTAAAATCTGAACTAAATCCATGGCTGTTTCGTCCCCTGTTCTGTGTTATCCTGATGCGGCTCTCTTATTTGCCGATTGTCGTAATATCTTCTCCAAACCACTTCTCGGAGATTTCCTTCATGGTTCCGTCTGACGCCATCTCATCGAGAACTGTCTGAACCTGATCTCTCAGCGCCTCATTTCCCTTCTTAAAGCCGATGGCATACTCCTCAGACGCCAGCGTGTCGTCAAGGATCTTGAATCCTCCGTCCCGCTGCTGGAGCTGGTAGCCGGCCACGATCACATCCATGGCAATGGCGTCCACGCTTCCCATTTCCAAATCCATAAATGCCGTATTGTAATCCGGCGTTGTCTGAAGGGCTGCAAAGCTCTCTGTCAGCTCCGGCATCTCTTTCAGCGCAGCCTCTGCGGAGGAGTCAGCCTGAACCTCCACAATCTTTCCGGCCAGATCGGCTGTGGACTCAATTCCTGAATCCTCCAGAACCACCACTACCTGACTGTTTTCCATATACGGCTCAGACCAGGTGTACTCATCCTCCCTGCCTGTCATGGTGAAACCGTTCCAGATGCAGTCGATGTTTCCGGATTCCAGTTCCATGTTTTTTGCATCCCAGGCGATTGGCTGAGGAACAAAGGTAAGTCCCAGGCGGTCAGCCACCTCTGCCGCCAGTTCCAGGTCAAAGCCTGTGTACTCTCCGTCGTCCCCTACGAAGCCCATAGGCGGAAAATCCTGATCAAAACCTACGGTAAAGGTATCTCCCGCTGCCTTGGTCTCTCCTGATGCGGCCTTTTCTCCCGCTTCTGCCGAAGCCCCACCTGAAGATTCTGCCGTCTCTGCTCCTGCAGCTTCTGTCTGGCTTGCCGAGCTCTGCGCCGCTGTCTCAGGCTCCTCCGTCTTAGCGTTTGTGGAGCAGGCGGTCAGGGAAAATACTAAGGCTGCTGCTGTCATTACACTGAATACTTTCTTTTTCATAATCGTTTTCCTCCTCAATTCTGTGGTGCTGCCTGCTTCCCATCTGCAGTCCCTTCTCGCTCAGGGTGTGCCAGGCATGATTAACATGTCGTTTTTTTATCGTGCTATCATAGTAGCATAGTAAAGTGTTTTTGTAAAGCAAAACTTTTATTTTTTTTACGCTGCCTCCAAAGGGACAAGTTCCGTGCAGGCGTTTTCCAT
>NZ_QUJI01000012.1:0-67328 GCF_003480545.1 Clostridium sp. AM29-11AC | reverse complement strand
CTGCCTCCAAAGGGACAAGTTCCGTGCAGGCGTTTTCCATCTGCGGCGGGGCGCGAAAGCGGCATTCTTCCTTTTCGCCGCAGTGCGATCCCCGCGGAGCGTTTTTATATAACGGGGAACGAAGTTTCCCGTTAAACAAGAAAGAATCCTGCAAAGCAGGATTCTCCGCCTGCGGCGGGGCGCGAAAGCGGCATTCTTCCTTTTCGCCGCAGTGCGATCCCCGCGGAGCGTTTTTATATAACGGGGAACGAAGTTTCCCGTTATATAAAAAACGGGCCTGCGCCCAATAGGCGCTGCCCGCTTCGTTTTTCCTGTACTATATATGCTTTTCCTGCCGTTTTCTGCCACTTCACTTCTCTCAGCAAAACGTCTCAGAGCCTTCCCACAGACTGAGGCCTCTACTGGGCTGCCGCTTCTGAGGCTCCCTGAGTTTCACCTGCAGCGTCCGTACTCTCAGCGGAAGCTGTCTCCTCCGCGCTCTCCCCGCTTTCTGCTCTGTCCATAGCCTTCTGAATCTCGCCGGCGCTTGGAAGTACAAATTCTGTTCCTGCCGGGTAGCTTGCGCTGATCAGCCAGGTGGACTCATCATCCTGGGTGCTCTCAGGGGCAATGCCGAAGGAAAGTCCGTACCTCTTCCAGAGCCCGCCGTAGGACGTGTCGCTGGACCTTTCGATGGAAAAGTCCTGTGTGGCAATCATATCGTTAAATCCCTTTATCAGTGTATCTGCATATTCAGCAAGCTCTGAGGATGGGAAGTCATCCTTCACAACCCAGACAAGCATAATCTCTTTTTTCTCCGGCTCAAGCAGGAAATGGAAGTCCACGCTGTAAGGGTATTCGTCGGTGTCCTCAAACATATCCTCTGCGTCTGTGCTTGCCTGCTGCCAGTCAATCTCTACATCATCCTTCACATCAAAGTCCGGCTCTCCTGCTACTGTCCCTTCTGTACTGTCAGGCTGGACAATGTTGCTCTTGGGAGCGCATCCAGACAGCGCAGCAGCGCAGGCCAATAAAACCAGGATTTTTTTCATTGCGTATACCTCCTTACTTCGTAATTGGTATTATATAATATCCCTCCTTGTTTTTACAGGGATTTTTGAAAAATTCAAAAAATCTTCATATTTTCAGCAGTTTCTTAAAAAATCCTTCACATACCAAAGGCCCCAGGCTTCGCCGGAATCCTTTCACCGGGCCGCCTGGGGCACCATTTTTCTCACTCTGCCTTTTCCTTCTCTTATTTCGTCTGACAGCCGCGCTCTCAGCGCTCCTCCACGCAGTTTTTTCCGTCCGGATTCTTCCTTCCGTCTATGTTCTGTGTCTCCTTGACTATATAGATCGGCCTGTCCTTTAACTCTGTAAAGAGGATTGCGATATACTCTCCGATGATCCCCACCAGCATAAACAGCATGGCGAACATAAAGCAGAGCAGCACCACAATCGTCGCGTATCCGCTTGGCGCTCCGTGGACTACTCTTCCGTAGATAGTGTAGATCATCACAAACACACCTAAAAGTCCCACGATAATGCCTGAATAGATTCCCAGCTTTAATGGAAGGTCCGAGAAGCAAAGTATCGTATTAATGGAAAATTTGAACAGCTTTTTCAGGCTGTACTTGCTCTCTCCCGCCACTCTGGCCCTGGCTTCGTACTCGATATTGGTGCGGTTAAAGCCGATGTTCTGCACATACCCTCTCAGGAAGCGCACCTTCTCCCTGTAGCTTTGCTTCAGCACCTGGGCCGCATTGGCCGTCATGGCAAAGAAGTCGGAAGCGTTGGCTTCCAGCTTTACATCAGAGATGGTATTGATCACCTTGTAGAAACCGCCGGAGGTTATATTTTTAATGAGGCCCGCAGACTTGTTCTTCGTCCGCACCATGTTGATGACCTCATATCCCTCCTCAAATTTTTCAATGATCTGTCTCACGCACTCCGGCGGATGCTGCAGATCCGCATCCATGCACACCAGTGCATCTCCGTCAAAGTGGTCAATCCCGGCGATCATGGCAGCCTCATGGCCAAAGTTTCTGGAAAAATTTACGAGCTTTACCTTCTCATCGCGGCCGGCCAGCTCCTTCAGTATGGAAAGGGAGCCGTCCGTGCTGCCGTCATTGACAAACAGCATCTCGTAATCCCAGGGAAGGCCGTCAAACACAGGCTTTGACTCACTGTAAAACTGCCTCAGGGCAGATTCCTCATTATATACAGAAACAATAATCGAAATTTTCTTCATTTGCGTTTACTCCTGTCAGACAAGCTTCCTGCATGCTTCTGAGGCCCATCCACGTCCTCTTCTGCAAAACAGGCTTTCCGTACATCCCGGCACGTCCTGCCGCCCCCTAATCCAGAATCTCGATCTCGATGCTGGAATGGGCCGGAACCTGCTTTTCCCTGGGCGGCAGCTTCATGTAATCACCGTAAATCCAGGTCAGCACGTGATCGTACCCCTTGGGCGCCATGAGGACTGTGTCCTCAAATTCCAAATCCACGGTTTCCTCGCACCAGTCCGCATCCAGCGTCACATAGAGATAGTCCGGCTGGTAGTTGCTGTAATACCGTTTGTCCGTCTTTTTCTTCCAGTCCTTGGCCGCAAGCACCGTCTGAAGCTTTATGAGAAACGGCATGGGAATCAGTTTTCCCACTGTGGAGAGAACTCCCACTCTCACCTTGTCCGCCAGGCTGTACTTGGAAAAGTCAATCTGATCCCTGTGTCCGATGGCCATGCCGTAGACCACCTTCTGAAGAAATTTGGCAAAAAATGCCCCGAATTTTCCCTCCGGCAGACGGTCCAGAACAAAGAGGTCCACCCAGAGATGGTTCAGCTTCCCCTCGTAGAAGCGCATCTGCCCATTGTCCTCGTGGACGCGGCTGTTGTCGTACAGAATCCTTGTGGTGAAGTCGTAGAACACCCGTCCTCCCCGTATATCCTGGGGCCTCAGAAGCGTCATCCCTTTCGGAAGCTCACGCTCTGCCACTTTCAGGAATTTTTCGTAGTTGGGGCGGGTGAACACCACATCCGCATCGTCGTCCCAGGGAATAAAGCCCTTATGGCGGACAGCTCCCAGAAGCGTTCCCGAATCCAGCATATACTGGATCCGGTACTTTCGGCAGATCCGGTCAATCTCCTTTAACAGCTTTAAATTTGCCTCGTGAACCCTCGTCAGGTCACTGTGTTCCCTCTCTTCCATGAAATAGCTCCCTCCGGCTTTTTTCGTTCGGCAGCTTCTGCCTGTCCTCTGTCTCCCCCTGCTTTCTGCAGGCTATGGCCTAAAGCGTATCGATAGCCTCCCGGATCACAGACGCCATGTAATCGATCATCTCGTCAGTCATTCCCGGATAAACGCCTACCCAGAAGGTATCCGCCATGATACGGTCTGTATTCTCAAGGGTTCCGGCTACCCGGTATCCCTGGCCGTCTGCTCTCATCTCATCAAAGCAGGGGTGCTTGATCAGGTTTCCAGCAAAGAGCATTCTCGTCTGGACTCCTCTCTCCTCCACATACTGGACCACTCTGTTTCTGTCGACGCCCTCCCGGCAGGTGATGAGAAATCCGAACCAGCTCGGATCAGAGTGGGGGCAGGCCTCCGGCAGAATCAGCTTCTCCTCTGTTCCCTTAAGTCCCTCTCTTAAGCGGGCGAAGTTGTGCTTTCTCCTCTCCACGAAGGACGGGAATTTTTTGAGCTGGGCGCAGCCCACAGCGGCCTGCAGATCCGTGGCCTTTAAATTATAGCCAAAATGGGAGTACACATACTTGTGGTCATATCCCAAGGGCAGCTCCCCGTACTGGCGGTCAAAGCGGTGGCCGCAGAGATTGTCATGGCCGGACGGGCAGACACAGTCCCGTCCCCAGTCGCGGAAGGAGCGGGCAATCTTATTTAAAAGAGGGTTGTCCGTGTAGACCGCGCCCCCCTCTCCCATGGTCATGTGGTGAGGCGGATAGAAGCTGGATGTTCCGATGTCTCCCACCGTTCCTGTAAACTTCATGGTTCCGTCTATCTCGTAGCGGCTTCCCAGAGCATCGCAGTTGTCCTCCACCAGCCACAGCCCGTGTCTGTCGCAGAACTGCTTCACTGCCCCCAGGTCAAAGGGATTTCCCAGAGTATGGGCGATCATCACCGCCTTGGTCTTTTCTGACAGAGCCTCCTCCAGCCTGGTCACGTCAATATTGTACTGGGGGATTGTGACGTCCACAAACACGGGAACCGCCCCGTACTGGATCACCGGGGTCACGGTTGTGGGGAAGCCTGCGGCCACCGTGATCACCTCATCCCCTCTCTTCACCCTGCGCTCTCCGAGAAGCGGGGAGGTCAGGGTCATAAAGGCCACCAGGTTCGCCGAGGAGCCGGAGTTTACCAGGGAGCAGTACCTTACCCCCAGATATTTTGCCAGCTCCTCCTCAAACTCATCCGTGTACCGTCCCGAGGTCAGCCAGAATTCCAGCGCACTGTCCACCAGATTGACCATCTCCTGCTCATCATATACCCGGGACGCGTAGGGGATCCTGTCCCCTGCCTTAAAGGGCGCCTTTTTATTATGATATTCCCTGCAATAATCGGCAACCAGATCAAGGATCTGCCTGCGGGCTTCTCTCTCGTTCATATTCTATCCTTTCTGCTCCTTTATTTCACTGCAGCCTTATTCCTGCTGCCATGCTGCGGCGAAGGCCTGCGGGCCTTTTGCCGAAGTGTCCTGCCATGGGACAGTCTGTGCTTTTGTGCTTTCTCTCTATGTCTCAGAAAACTCCTCTATCTGCCGGTCTGTGACTGCTCTCACATCGCCGCCTGAAAGCCAGAGCTTCGACCATTCCACCGTCTTTTTCACGGCTTCCTCCACATGCATGCCCGGCTTCCAGCCAAAGGTCTTTTTCACTCTCGAACAGTCCAGCTTCAGGAAGTTTGCCTCGTGGGGGCCTCCGTCGCTGCGGTTCATCCATCTGAGATTCTCACCCCAGAGGCTGCAGAAGAGATCCACAAGCTCTCCTGTTGTGAGACAGTCTGCGTCGTCGGGCCCTACATTATAGTATCCTGCAAAGGACGGATCCTCATACTGGGCCATAGCCACGGTCAGGTAGAGAAAGAGGGGATCCAGCACATGCTGATACGGCCTGGTGGAATGGGGATTTCTCACCACAATATTCTCGCCTTTTTCTGCCGCCCTTACACAGTCCGGAATAATCCTGTCGTTTGCGAAGTCGCCGCCGCCGATGACGTTGCCTGCCCGGCAGGTGGAAACAGCGGTGGAACTGCCGGCAAAAAAGGATTTCACATAGCTGTGTGTCACAAGCTCAGAACAGGATTTGCTGTTGGAATAGGGATCATAGCCGTCCAGGCGGTCTGTCTCCCGATAGCCGTACTCCCACTCCCTGTTCTCGTAAACCTTGTCCGTCGTCACATTCACCAGGGAGCGGACAGACGGGGTGAGCCTTGCGCACTCCAGGAGGTTGACCGTTCCCATCACATTCGTCTCATAAGTGTAAACCGGATCCTTATAGGAATCCCGGACAATGGGCTGTGCTGCCAGGTGGAGCACGATCTCCGGCTGTGTCTCCTCAAACACCTGCTTCATATGTCTCAGATCCCTCACATCTCCTGTTACGCTGTTCATCCGCTCTGACAGTCCGAGAAGCTCAAAGAGGGACGGTTCCGTAGGGGGATTCAGGCTGTAGCCCGTCACCCTGGCTCCGGCCAGGAGAAGGATCTCGCTGAGCCATGAGCCCTTAAAGCCTGTATGTCCCGTGATGAGAATCTTCTTTCCCCTGTAAAAATCTAAGACTTCCTTTTTCTTCATCTGTCTTTTCCGCTCTCTTTCTTCACTCTGATTTCCTTTTTATTCTATCAGTTTTCCCAGGTTTTCCACGGGGCATTGCCGCTCTGCCACAGCTCCTCCAGGTGTTTTTTATCCCTCTGGGTGTCCATGCAGTGCCAGAAGCCGTTATGGCGGTAGACCATCAGCTGGTGATCCCGCGCCAGGTTTTCCAGAGGGGCCTTCTCGAACACGGTGGAATCGCCCTCAATATAGTCGAACACCTTCGGTTCCATCACCATGAAGCCGCCGTTTACAATCTTACCGTCGTCGTCATTTTTTTCCCGGAAGGCTGTGATGGCTCCGCTCTCGTCCACCTCCAGGACTCCGAAGCGCTGCCCTACATTGACGCCTGTGATCGTGGCAATTTTCCCGTGCTCCCTGTGGAACTTCAGAAGCTCGTCCAGATCCACATCGGAAACTCCGTCCCCGTAGGTCAGCATGAAGGTCTCATCCCCCACATAGTCTCTGATCCTCTTGATGCGGCCTCCTGTCATGGTGTGAAGCCCTGTGTCCACCAGAGTCACCTTCCACGGCTCAGAATAATTATTGTGAACCTCCATCTGGTTATTGGCCAGGTCAAAGGTCACATCTGAGGTGTGAAGGAAATAGTCTGCGAAAAATTCCTTTACCACATACTGCTTGTAGCCCAGGCAGATGACAAACTCATGAAAACCGTACTGGGAGTAGTGCTTCATAATGTGCCACAGGATTGGCCGTTCCCCGATCTCCACCATGGGCTTTGGCTTTAAATGGCTCTCCTCGCTGATGCGGGTCCCGAAGCCTCCTGCAAGTATTACAACCTTCATTTCTTACCTCCTCATTTTCCGTCACCGCTTCAGGGCCTCGTCTGGCTGCGAAACGCCTCCATTCCCGGAAACGGCCGGTAATCGAACTCCACATCTTCCGGGAGATCGTAATATTCCCTCATCCATACGATCATGAAGGAAAAATTCTCATCATAAACAACCTCATTTTTGCAGAGCAGGTCGGGAAGCTCGTAGACTTCTATCGAATCAATGTCTGCGCCGTTCTTGATCGCCCTCGCGCTCTCCTTAAACACTGCGTCATCGTACATGAGAACCTCGTAGTTGGACCGGTAGCCCTGGTAGATATTTCTGAGGTTCGGAATACTGACAGCCGACAGATAGAGGAGGGCAGCCAGTGAAACAACCGGCAGCCTTCCGGCCTCCCTCAGAAGGGCCTTCCCGTACAGGTAGGCAAACAGGAGCCATGACAGGTACAGGAACGGGTAAAAGATTCTCAGGGGAACCTCCGGCACAATGGCTGCCGAGCCTACAGACAGCACAGCTGCTGAAAATACAAAGGCTCCAAACGGCTGGTTTTCTTTCCTATAGAATAATATCACTTCCACAAAACAAAAAGCAATATATATCAGCAAAAGATTCGCCGCCGCCCCTGAATAATTTCCCGGCGGGAACACGGACAGCTTCTGTTTCATCAGATAGCCTGCAAACACCGCCGCCGAAATCCCTGAAAACGCCAAGTGAAAGGCCGCGCCTGCTCTTCCCCGGCCCCCTGCCTGACGGGCCATCACAAGGCCCAGAAGGATCATGACAGGGAAGAAAAAGAGCAGATAGCGCAGATTGTCTCCGGAAAAGAACAGGTTCATCAGCAGAGGAATGTTCCTGCCCAGCTTTCCGAAAAAGCTCAGAGAGGCAAAAGCCGCATTGCCCTCACTGTTCATTCTGGCGCTTACGGCCGGGGAGAGAATGATTATGAGCCCTCCCGCCGCGCAGGCTGCAAAGGTAAGGCCGTCGTAAATCCTAAGTCTTCTGTTTCTCAGAAACTTGTACACAAGGCAGATAACAGCAAAGGAAACCGTGGTGACAAACCACTGTTCCTGGGACCAGGCAGCCAGAAAGCCCAGAAGCACACAGGCTCCTGCCCGGATAAGCCCGGGCTTTTCCCCAGGCCCATAGAGAGCAGTCCTGTAGAAGCAGAGGGCAAAGCCCAGAAATGAGACGGCCGGCACAACGTAGATAAAGCTGGCTGCATACCAGTAAGTGCCCATTCTCTGAAGCATGATCCCCAGAGTTCCATAGAGCAGACAGAGAAAAGCCGCCAGCAGTATCTTTCCAAAAGGAGTAAGCCCGGCGGATTTCCCCTGCTGTTCCTCCCCGCAAACCTCTCCTGCGCTCAGACTGCCCTCCAGCATTTTCTGGACAGTCAGAAAGATCATCACCAGCACAGCCAGCACAGCCGTGGCCATAAATACCTGGACTCCTCTGATTCCTCCTATCATGTGTACGAAGCAATAGAGGAACATATAGAGAAGCCTTCCATTGGAGTTTACATAATGTCCCTTTATAAAAGCCAGAAGATCCGAAAAGCCATAGTCAGCTCCAGCCACAGGGATATTGGTTCCGTAGCTCAGAGACAGATAGCCGTAGTCATCGTAGTAGATGAACACCTTCCCGAACTGCATCAAGAGAAACAGATAAAACACCGCGAATACTGCGATATATGCGTATTTCGGACACCGCTTCATCATCTCTCCTCCTTATTGTAGAAAATGTTGAGATTGTTTTCGTCGAGGATCTCAAGGGCTTTCCGGGCTCTCTTCCCGTCCGTGTGGAGCGCCTCACCCAGAGCCTCATCCGTCTCATTTTTGTAGTTGAGGGCAGTTTCCTCTGCTATCCTCAGGGATTCCTTTCTAAGGGGTGCCTTTAAGAGCTCCTGCCTAGTGGTGTAGAAATTCCCCGCCAGCAAAAGAACAGCAAAGACAGCGGCTGCAGCCGGAAGAATCCTTTCAGCCAGACTTTTCCTTCCCGCATCTGCTCTCCTTTCCTTTATTATCGAGAACACTGCCGCAAAGGTAAGGAGGATTCCAAAAATACCCATCTCATACTGGATCGCATACCGGGACGCCATCCCATAATTTTCCTGCAGAAAGATCCACCTGGAATAGAATACCAGGCAGTGGTTGACTCCGCCTGTCAGAATCAGCAGAAGCGGAAAAAGCGTTCTCTCAAAGACGCGGAATCTGACATTCAGATAGAGGACGAAGAGATAGAAGGCGATTACCACCGCCCCCAGAAGGCAGACACCCTTTCCCGTTTTAATCACTCCGGAAATAACCTCAATTCCCAGTACCGGAGAGGCAAAGGCCTCCAGAAAGAATTTCACAAAAAACTTCGGATCTGCCAGGAGCGCAGACACCAGGGAGGCATCCGTCGCCCCTCTGTATTCATATACAGCAAAATGGCTGCTCAAAAGATAGAGTCCCAGGGCGCCCAGCACAAAAGTCAGATCCAGCGCCCACTCCCGGTTCACTGTCCGCTCTGTTCTGAATTCCTTCAGGAGAAGGGCTCCATAGGCCAGAGTCAGGATCAGAGAGTAGCTGCCGCAGTAAGGCCCTGCCACAAGCAGAGTGAGAAGGGGCGGAAGCACCTTTAAGAATATCCTGTCATACTTTCTCTCCTCCCCGCCTGCCACCCGGTCTAAGATCACAAAATTCCAGTAAAAACCGGCGATAGACAGAAAGCATACCCAGCCGCTTCCGTTTCCCAGCATCTCCCACTTGTTCAGGCTGAACAGGAGAAGCATGATGACGAGAAACCATGGGGCATAGCCGCGTTTTCCCCGGCAGTAGGCTGCAATGGCCAGGGCAGAGAGGCCATGGCTTAAAACGCCGAGCACCATATCAAAGGCGGGGCTGTAGTGAAACAGCGCCACATTGATGATTCTGCCAAGGTAGGTGATCGGCACCCTTGTCAGTACATCCGGCACGAAAAACTTTGCAGGATTTCCCACATCCGGCAGGTAAGAGACAATAAGCCTCATATAATCCGTGTAAGCCAGATCTGTAGTTGCAATTTTTAGGTAATAGAGGCAGAACACCACTCCCAGGGCAGGGAGCCCCAGATAAAACAGCCTTTTTCCCAGTTTCTGATTCATACTCCTTATCCTTTCCTGTGTCTATCTATCCGCTCATCATTACAGCTTCCCAAAAGCCTATCTGGCTGAAGGGAAAAAATGCTCTTCTAACATCAGGCACAGGGCGTGGTAAATGGGCAGGTGAAGCTCCTGGATCTTGTAGGTTTCCTGCTCAGGAGCGACGATGCACACATCGGACTTTCCCTTCATCTTTCCTCCGTCACGGCCGGCCAGTCCGATCACTTTCATTCCCTTTGCGCGGGCAGCCACAGCGGCCAGAACCACATTTTCAGAATTTCCGGAGGTGGTGATCCCCAGGAACACATCTCCCTCTCTTCCGTAGCCGATCACCTGCTGGGCGAAGGCCATACCAGGGTCCACATCGTTTAAAAAGGCTGTGGTCAGGCCATTGTGCCCTGTCAGGGCAATGGCGGGAAGCCCCTGCTGAAGTTTTCCGGCCAGGGCTTCTCCCCTCTCCTGGTCGGCATTTTTCAGGGCCTCTTTTAGTCCCTCATCTAACTCTCTTCTCTTTACAAAGCCCTTCATAAGCTCCCCGACAATGTGCTCACAGTCGGCGCAGCTTCCGCCGTTTCCTGCGGCCAGCAGCTTCCCTCCGGCTGCATAGCAGTCCCTCAGAATCTCATAGGCCTTCTCAATTTCTCCCCTCACCGGAGTGAGCTTCGGGTATCTCTCCATCAGTTCATCCAGGTATCTGTACTCATTCATGTTTTTCCCTTCCTTTCGTACTTCATAGCTTCCAGTTTTCACGGCCGCCTGCGCGGATCAGCGGGTTTCTCCTGCCTGCTTCATCTCGTAAGTGAGGTAGTTTTCATCAAACAGCCTCAGATTCTCTCCCGACTGGCTGTCAGGCCTGCCGTCCAGCTCTACACGGGCCAGCACGTTTCCATGTTCAAATTTCAAATCCGTGAGAGTTCCGCGGCTGATCATCTGGCGCACCAGGCCATAGCTCCACTCCCAGCTTCCCTCCCCGATAAAGCCTGCCTCCACATAGGCATAATCGGCCTTGGCATAAGCCATATACTCCTCAAAAGCCTCTACCGTATTCACCAGCTCCACATTTCCCCAGGGGGAGGTAATATCCTTGTAGGACTGGACTATGCACGGGAACTGAAGACAGCCCGGATGGTCACCGAAGGCGATAACTCTCGTGGCAGAGTCCTGGGACAGAATATTCCAGATCTGTTCATTTCCTGTCTGCACCATTTTTTCGTGCTGGAGGGCTTCATGGTTGACCCTTCCCTTATTCACCCACTGGATCTCGGAAAAGCCCAGGCTCCACGCCCAGTTGGACTCAGCGGTCAGAAGCACATTAAAAGCCATAATCGGAAGCAGGAGAAGGCAGGCTGCTCCTGAAAATCTCCGAAAGCCCTTTCGCGAAAGAGACGCCAGAAGGCTGACTGCCCCGACGATAATCCCTGTATACAGAAGCATAAAATAGTTTCCGTCAATCTGGTAAAGCATCACAAGGCTCACCAGATTGACAGCCAGAAACGGCCAGAAGGCTGTGTGGGCGTAGGCGCTTAACAGCCTCTGTCCCCGCTTCCCGGTTTCTCTTTTTTGCGCCTCCGCTGCCAGAAGAAGGCAGGCCGCAAGACAGGCTCCCGTCAGAAACAGGATCAGAGGGCTTCCCCATGCAAACACCACATGGCCCATGTCGTCCCCGGCAGGCATGAGCAGCATGTGAAACAGACGTCTGGCCAGCACCGCCCCATTGCTTGCCTCCTCCCAGTTCTGGGGGAGGGCACTGGAGGCAAAGGGATATTTCATCTGAAATCCCAGCTTCTCCAAGATAGAGGTAAAGACAGAGGTCACCGGCATTCCTGTAATAAGCATGGTCCTGGCCCAGATTCCCGTCAGGGCTGCAGCCGGAAACAGCATAAGAAGCCACTGGCGGATCGGCGCCCTGAGCTTCAGAAGCCTTCTGAATATCAGATAGAGCCCGCTCATGCCGAAAATGGCCGTTGAAAATACCAGGGATGTGGACTTCATGGTCAGGGAGAGCAGGTATGCTCCTGCGCTTAAGACCAGCAGGGGAAATCTTCTTTCTCCCGTCTCTCCCGCCTCCTTAATGTATAAGGACATATAGTAGACCATGAAGATCTGAATCAGCCAGGTGATCACATCCGGCTTGGCGGTGATGGACATATTCATAATTCCCGGCACGCAGCTTACCAGAGCTGAGGCTAACAGCGCAAAACGCCTGTCCATATAAAGGCAGGAGAGGCGGTACAGGGCAAAAAGTCCTAATGCTGCAAGCCACAGGTTAAAATACAGAAGATAGCTGTGGCTGGCCAAATCGCACAGGGGGAGGGTAAGCGTTTCAAGCCCCTTGGCATAGACATAGGCCATCCCCACCATTCCGGGATTTTCATAGATCCCGGATCCATTGTCCAGGACATACTCGGAGCGGACACCGTACCAGAGAGTGTCAAAGTCCAGGGCAATATTCATTCTGCCTGCCTGGATAAGCACCATCACAATAAGAAAGGTGATGAGGAGATAAAAAACCGTCCGCCATCTTCCATCCAGCCTGTTCTGACTATCCTCCGGACATCGCCGTCCAGGCTTTCCCGCTTCTGTGCCAGGCCTCCTCTCCCCTGCCACCCGGACTCCCAGCCAGAGCAGAAGGGCGGCACCTGACAGCAGAGAAAACCACCTCAGCTGCCTCACTGCCCCTGCATGGAAGGCGGACAGCAGACAGAAGGCGGCAATAACTGCAGATGTGCCCAGGATGAAGTCAGCCATCCAACCGTCCCGGAGTTCTCTCTGTTTAAACAGAACGACTCTCAGAAAATAGCCCGTCAAAAACAGATAGCCCAGATACAGGGCGGAAACCGCCATAGGAAGAAATACCACATGGGCCCAGTTAAACAGGACAAAGACCAGGGCTGTGAAGCTCCACCGAAACAGCGGCCTGCGTATCAGGAGAAGGCCGCCCCCAATCAGCACGAAGATAAGCGCGATCTCCGCCATCATCTTGGCTGTCTCCGGGGTTTTAAACTGCCAGGAATATGTCCCGTCTCCGGTAAAAAGTGTCACAAACGGGACAGCCACACAGACTGCCCCCAAAACAAGAAGAAGAAAAGCCAGAATCCTCTGGCCTGTCTGCTTTCGTTCCATACTAAACCGCCTCTCTGTCCATACGGCAGATGAGCCGTACAGCCTCTCTCAGATCTTCTGCATACCAGTCATACTCCGCGCTTTCGCCGCCGGAAAATTCCTGTCCCGAAGAGGAGCCCTTCTGTCTCTTACTAAGCTCCTGCTCTCTCTGCTCGGCGCCGTAGCCTGTTCCCACCAGGATGCTCCTGATGCCAAAATTATGTCCTGCGGCCGTGTCAATGAGCTTGTCCCCCACCATAAAAGACCGCTCTCTGTCCACGGGGCAGTCCCTGTCCGCAGCCTCAAACATCCCCGTTTTCGGCTTTCTGCACCTGCATTCTGTCTTGTAGATTCCGATCCCGTGCTCCGGGTGATGGGGGCAGTAATAAAACGCGTCCACATGGGCGCGGTCCCTGGCCAGAACTTCATTCAGGTAGCTGTGAAGCCTGTCCACATCCGCCTCCGTATAATACCCTCTGGCCACTCCCGCCTGGTTGGTCACCACCACCACGCGAAAGCCCGCCTCATTCAGCTGCCTGATGGCCTCCGGCACCCCCGGTATCAGCTTCAGATCCTCTGGCCGGTAGAGGTAATTGACCTCCACATTCAGAGTTCCGTCCCGATCCAGGAACACGGTTTTCGTCTTTATTTTCTCTCTGTTTCCGGTATCCGGCTTCACTCCGTCGTCCTCCCTGCATGTACCATTTTCAGGGCAGGTTCCTGTTTCCCTGCCCTGCTTTCCTGCTGCCTGCTTCCCATTCCAATCACAGCTTAAAGGTGTAATTCCTGTCAGGCATCCGGACACTGACCTCCCCGTACTTCCACCTCTCACTGTCACAGCACCAGCTCTGGACACCCCGCAGTTCAAAGTTCCAGTCCATGAGCTGTCCGCCCACCTGCTCCATGCGGGCCGCCACCTTGTGCTTGACATTGTAGGGGCAGTACATGAGAAGGAAGCCGCCGCCGCCTGCTCCCAGGAGCTTTCCTCCCAGAGCCCCGGCCTTCTTGGCCTCATCGTAGAGCTCATCGATCTGTGGGTTGGTTATCTTGCTGCTCATGCGCTTTTTGCTCTGCCAGCCATAGTCCAGGAGCTTTCCGAAGCTGTGGAGATTTCCTCTCAGAAGCTCGTCCTTCATGGCGTAGGCCAGAGCCTTCACCTCGCACATGGCGTCAAAGGCATCCTGTTTCTTGTAGTTGCTCACCTGATCCTTGATAATATTTGCGGAAACATGGATATTTCCCGTATAGCACAGAAGCAGGTTGTACTGAAGCTCATGGATAATATCCTTCTTAATCCGCAGCGGGTTTACAATCACATTGTTCCTGCCGTGAAACTCGATAAAGTTAAATCCTCCAAAGGTGGATGCATACTGATCCTGATAGCCTCCGGCGATTCCCAGGTCAAGTCTCTCCACGCCGTAGGCCAGGTCGGCCATGGCGTAGCCGTCCAGCTCGATTCCCTTCCACTTGGCCATGGCCGAGAGAAGAGCCACCATCACGGTGGAGGATGTTCCCAGGCCTGAGCCGGGAGGCGCATCGCACTGCAGATAGACCTCGCAGCCCTTCTTGATGTCCATGGCCTTCAGGGCTGCTGTCACCAGATCCAGCTTTCCGTCATAGACATAATTTTCCTTTGTATTATATTTCACCGTCATGTCAAAGTCCAGGGAGTGGACCACGATCTGGTCATCCTCTCTGGGAATGATGGAGCAGTATGCGTATTTATTGATGGTGCTCCCGATAATGGCTCCCCCCTGCTCTACGCAGAAGGGCTCTACATCCGTTCCGCCTCCTCCGAAGCTGACGCGAAGGGGCGCTTTCGCGCGAATTACCATGAAACGACTCCTTTCTTTACGTCCTCCTGGAACCTGAAATAATCCTCCGGGATTCCGATGTCGATAAAATATCCCTCATTGACAAATCCTCCCAGGCGTTTTCCCTCCTTCATCCAGCGGGGGATCATCTCCTGCTCCAGGGAGACCTTCCCCTCCGGTATCTCCTCCAGCAGTCTGCGGTCCATCAGGTAAACGCCTCCGTTGATGGTGCCCGGGCGCTTCTCTCCCTCCAGCTTTTCATTGAAGCCGGTGAGCATGCCGTCTGTGAGCGTTGCCGCTCCGTACCGGGAAATATCATCCACCTCCCGAAGCACCAGAGCCATATCAAGGCTCTTTTCTGCCTGCAGCTTCGCCAGGCGGCTGTAGTCCAGACTGTAATAGGTATCTGCATTGAGGACAAAGAAGCGCTCCTCTGTCACAAATCTTCCCGCATTCTTTATGGCCCCGGCTGTGCCGAGAAGCTCCTCCTCATATGCGTAGGACGCACGGATCCCAAGGTTGCTTCCGTCCCTGAAGTGCTCTTCCACCATACTGCCCTTATATCCCACGGCAAAGATAATGTCCGTAATCCCGTGGCGGGCAAGCCCCCTCACCACGTACTCCATAAACGGCCTTCCCTCGATCAGGGCCATGGGCTTGGGCCTGTCGCTTACCACGCTGCGAAGTCTTGTCCCGAGTCCTCCTGCCAGTAAAATTGCCTGCATGTTTCCCTACCTCCCGCTTCCAGAGCCTTCGCAAAGGAGGAGCTCCTCAAAGAGTCTGGAGGATTCTTCCTTCTCCATAAGCCCTGCATAGGCCGCGATGAGCCGGAAGGTTTCCATAAGTCCCCTCACATGGGTTCTCTCCTGGCCGTGGGAGGCGCTGACTCCCTGGCCGATGAGGGCTCCCCGGATATTGTTTCCTCCCTTTAAGGCTGCTGACACATCCGAACCGTAGTGGGGAAATATGTCAACTGTATAGCCGATCCCGTACTCCTTTGCCAGGGAAATGAGCCGGTTGGTCATATCGAAATCATAAGGTCCGCTGGAGTCCTTGGCACAGATGGAAACACGGTACTCATCTCCGTTTAAGTCGTCTCCCACGCATCCCATGTCCACTGAGATCAGCTCCTCCACATTCTCCGGGATATAGCTGCACCCATGGCCGACCTCCTCGTAATTGCTGATCAGCATTTTCAGAGTCTGCACCGGCTTCTTCCCCGTGTCGTGAATATACTTTAACACACCCAGGATGACAGCGACGGAAGCCTTGTCATCCATATGCCTGGATTTGACAAACCCTCTCTCCGTCACCACAAACTTCGGATCAAAGCTCACGAAGTCGCCGGCTCCGATTCCCAGCTTTTCCACATCCTCTGCCGTGCGCACAATCTCGTCCAGACGGATCTCCATATTTTCCTCCGTCCTCTTCAGCTCCCGGCATCCGTCCCACACGTGTACGGACGGCTGAGTGGTCTGGATGGTTCCCGTAAACTCTCTGCCGTCTCTGGTGAGGATTTTGCAGTAGCTGCCCTCAATCGCCTCCATCATCATGCCTCCCACCTGGGTGAAGGCAAGCGTGCCGCCGGCCCGCACGGAGCGCACCATGGCCCCCAGAGTATCCACATGGCCGGAAAAAGCCACAACCGTTTCTGTCTGTCCGGGAACTGTGATAATCAGGCCGCCCTTGCGGTTGTACTCCGTCTGAAAGCCAAAGCCCTCCGCCTCCCTGCGGACGATCTCCATGACCTTTCCGGTGCAGCCGGAAGGGCTTGGGGTGTTCACAATCTTTTCCAGTGTGTCTAAAATATATTTCATATATTCCATCTTTTTTCTCCTTTTGTACACTTATTTGCCGTATATGCCCTGAGCAGGCATGGCAGGACAGACAGAGGACAAAACCGGACGGTCTGCCGCAACCGTCGCTGCCATATGGGCATCTTTGGCAAGGCACGAACTGTAAACATTCTATCACATATCCCCTGTATTTTCTAGTATTGTCCCGTTTCTGTAAGAAACTCTTCCATTTTCTTTAAACGCTCCTCATTCTGCTCTCTGCCCCTGCTGCTCACCAGCCCGGTCAGAACCTCCATGGTCATGACGAGGCTTACATAGGAGTTATAGAAGGAGAGGTTTTCTGTACTGTTTAATAGAATTGCCTCCGCCCCGGCGCAGACAGGGGAGGATGGCCTGTCTGTCACTGCGATGATACGGCTGCCGGCCTTCCTTGCCATGGACGCCGCAAAGACTGCCTCGCTGGAATAGCGGTCATAGGAAATAACTGCCACTGCATCCCTCCCGGTCAGATCCACCAGGGTATCCACCGTCGGGCAGGAGCCGTTGACCACATGTACCCCCGGCCGCACACAGGAGAGCATAACTCCGAAGGAGGCCGCAAATCCGGCGCAGGCGCGAAAGCCCACTAAAAAGACACGCTCCGCCTCGGACAGGATGTCAGCCGCCCGGCTGCAGCTGCCGTAATCGCCGGGGTTCTGATCCCTCTCAATGTTTCTGAGGGCGTTCTGACGGATTGCACCTATCAGCTCCTCGTCTGTCAGCCCGTCGTAGCTTTTGATCTTCTCGTAGGGAATGGGACGGACTTTCATGCCGCCTTCCAGCTCTCTCTTCAGCTCAGCCTGAAGAGCCCGTTTAAACTGGGCAAAGCTCTCAAATCCCAGCCGTCCTGACACGCGCACCGCCGCGGAGGCGCTGACGCCCGCCTTCTTCGCAATCTGCGCCGCCGTCTCAAAACAGGCCTCCTTCTTATTTTTCACGATATAGTCCAGAACGGCCCGATCTCTGGGCGTCAGCCTTGCGGCCGCGATGCGCGCCTCCAGCGTTTCTTTTTCACTGACGGCCGTCCCTCCTTTTTCTCTCTGCTTTTTCGCTTCACCTTCTTCTGCCATCTCTCTCCCCCCTCTCTCTCTTATGCTCTCATCAGCTTTCTCTGTTTTCTTCCTCTCTTCCATATGAACCCTCTCTTTTCTCTTTCTTTTGTTGACAATCCCTGAAATAGTCTTATAATTGTGGTATGAATGATTTTTTATAATTATTATACAATAGTTTTGATTTTTTTAAATCATTTTATTTGTCAGGACAGCAGAAGGAGGACAATCTATGGCCAGAAACATGACGCAGGGAAGTATCACCGGCCACCTGCTTGTATATGCGGTTCCGCTGGTATTCGGAAACCTGTTCCAGCAGCTCTACCACACCGTGGATTCCGTCGTGGTGGGGCAGTTTAACGGAAAAGAGGCGCTGGCAGCCATCGGCGCGGCCGGTCCGATTATGAATATTCTGATTTTTCTGATCGTAGGTCTTTCCATGGGCGCATCTATCATCATGGCAGAGTACTTCGGGGCCGGTGACTTTCCGGCGCTGAAAAAGGAGATGGCCACCTCCATCGTGTCCGGTCTGATCCTCACCGTCATTATCACTGTGCTGGCTGTGGCGGGAAGCGGGCTTTTCATCCGCCTGACGCAGACACCTGAGGAGATCGCCCCTCTGGCATCCGACTATCTGAGAATCGTCACCGCAGGACTGATCTTCACCTTTTTTTACAATATCCTGTCTGCGGGACTTCGGGCCATCGGAGATTCCAAGGCCCCTCTGTATGTGCTGATAATCACAACTGTTGTCAATGTAGTTCTGGACATCCTTCTTGTGGGAACCTTTCACATGAGCGTCTATGGAGCTGCTGTGGCCACTGTGATCGCCCAGGCAGTTTCCTCCCTTCTTCTCTTTGCCTACATCGCTGTCCGGGCAAAAATCCTCTGGGTTCCCGTCAGAGAGCTCCGCATAGACAGGGATTTTCTGAAAAAGACCATTGATTTCAGCTCTGTCTCCGCCCTCCAGCAGACCATGCTGTACCTGGGCCGGCTTCTCGTCCAGTCCGGAGTCAACATGCTGGGCGTGGACGCCGTCGCAGCCTTCAATGCAGTCTCCATCGTGGACAGCTACGTGCTGGCCCCCGGCGACAGCCTGGCCTCCTCCATGACTACCTTTGCGGCCCAGAATAAAGGGGCCGGAACCTTCGGCCGGATCTCGAAGGGGCTGAAAACCATGCTCTGTATTGCGGAGATTTACGTGGCCCTGGTGGCAGTCCTCGTGTTCAGCCAGTGCCGGCTGCTTTTGGGCTTTTTCCTGAAGCCGGAGGAAACTGCGGCGATCGCAGCGGGGATCTCCTACCTGATTCCCATGTCCTTTGGATACCTTCTGTCCGGGATTACCAATACCTTCCAGGGATATTTCAGAGGGATCGGAAACCTGAAAATCACCCTCTGGGCCACCCTTCTGCAGATTCCCATCCGTGTGGCCCTGACCTACCTGCTTTTAGACGCCATGGGTGTTGAGGCTGTGGCAGCAGGAACCATCATCGGATGGATCTGCATGGCCCTGTTTGAGGTATTCTGTTACCACAGATGGGGAAGATTTGACGAGAGAGGACTTGTGTGGGAGCGAAAAGGAGGGGAGGCCGGCTGAAAAGAAAAATCGGCGCCCTTGAAAGCCGTTTTTGCTTCCTCAGGTGCCGATTTTATGCACTATTTTCTCAGAGAGCTGTTTTGCAGCAGACGGGCCCATCTGCTTGTTTCTGAACGAACCGCTCTGACTCTGCAGCGGTATGATTCTGATGCGGGAAAGGCTATCCTTCTATTAAAAGGCTGAGCCTGTCTGCGATTTCCTTCACATTCTCCCTGCTGGTGGCCAGGTTAATCCGGATATATCCCTCATACTCCCTGCCTCCAAACCACTCCCCAAAATCCACTGCGAGTCCGCACCGGTTCTGAACCAGTTCCTTCACTCTTTCTTTTTTCACTGCCCCCGATAAATCAACCCACGCAAGATAGGTTCCCTCCAGAGGTGAGATGACTGCATCCGGAAGGCTCTGGCTCAGCGCTTCCTTCAGGCAGACATAATTATCCCTGACTAGGCAGAGTGCTTTCTCCAGCCACTGCCTGCCTCCCTGATAAGCAGCCTGCACGGCTATGTAGCCAAAGGCTCCCCCTTCTGTCAGATGGAGCCTCCTGGCCGTCTCGTCATATCTTTGCCGGAGACCGGAATCGGGGATAATCAGAAAGCCGTTCTGGCAGCCTGAAAGATTGAAGGTTTTGGCCGCAGATGTCAGGGTTATCAGAATGCTGTCGTAACTTCCCACAGCTGCCGCCGCCGTCTGCTCCCGCTCCCCTGTAATCAGATCCTGGTGAATCTCATCAGCAATTACAAAAACATGGTTTTCCAGGCACAGGTCCAGAATCGTCTTCAGTTCTTTCCGCGTCCATACGCGCCCCACCGGGTTATGGGGGGAACAGAGAATAAACAGTCTGACCTTTTCCTCTTTGATTTTCCTCTTAAACAGTTCTGTATCCATCTCGTAGACACCGTTCCTGCAGCGCAGAGGGCAGCGAATCAGCCTTCGCCCTGTTTCCTCTGCCGCATGAAAAAACGGATAATAGACCGGAGGCATCACGAGAACGGAGTCCCCCTCCCCGGTCAGCATCTGAATCAGCCAGTAAATGGCCGGCACTACTCCCGGCACAAAGCGTATCCACTCTTTTTTCACCTGATAGGAATGGTACTTTCTCTCCCAGCTGATAAACGACTGCCAGTAGTCCTCCGGCACCTTATAATAGCCGTATACATTAAAGTCCACATACTTTCTGAGAGCTTCCTGCACACAGGCGGGAGCCTCGAAATCCATGTCTGCCACCCAGGCCGGCAGAAGCTCTGCTTTGCCGAACTGCTCCTTAAGACCGTCCCATTTCTCGCAGTCTGTGTTTTTTCTGTCCCTATACTTCACTGTCTCCTGCATTTGTCCATTCCTTCTTCATGATCTCAGACTCACATCCATTGTGATACCTGTGACAGTTCTGGCAGTCAGAAATATCCGGGGCATCATCCCTCCGGATGATCTCAAAGCCAAGCTTTTTATAAAATTCCGGCACCTTGGCATTCAGATACAGGCACTGCGCCCCTCTTTTCCGGGCCTCTGCCTCTGCCCGCTGCACCAGAAGCCTTCCCAGGCCCCTTCCCTGAAACTCCTTTTTTACTGCCACTGTTTTCAGGATGAATACATCCTTGTCGTAAACCAAAGACGCTCCTCCCAGTCTCTGTCCTGTCTCTGTGTCCTTCACCTCCAGACAGGTCAGAAGTCCCTCCGGTACCTCTGAGTCAGGTTCTATCTCAAGCCCTTCCTCAATAAACATGGGAATCATTTCTTTGTAGCTGTCAGAGAGGAGCACCTGATATTCCTGTTTCTCCTCCAGCTTCAGGAACGCCCTGGTACGTTTATTTTTCGGGTTTCTGAAGATTTCCTCTGCTGTTCCCTCTTCCACAATTCTTCCATTTTCCATAAAAATCACCCGATCTGCCACCTTTTCTGCAAACTTCATCTCATGTGTCACAATAATCATGGTAAAATGCTGCTCTGCCAGCTTCTCAATGACCTCCAGCACCTCCTGAACCCACTCTGGATCCAGGGCAGACGTGGGTTCATCGAAGAGCAGCACATCCGGCTCTACAGCCAGAGAACGGGCAATGGCCACCCGCTGCTGCTGCCCCCCTGAAAGAGTGGCAGGATACTGCTGTGCTCTGTCTCCCATTCCCACCTTTTCCAGATAGTATTCAGCCTTTTTTCTGGCCTCCTGCCGGTTCATTTTCTTGGCAAAGATCAGAGGATCCATGACATTGTGGAGAACATTTTTGTTCAGAAACAGGTTGTAGTTCTGGAAAATCATAGCCGACTGCTTTCTCAGGGAGTGAATCTCCTTTTTCGTGTGGCTTGCGGCGTCCACCGTTACTCCGCCGATGGTAATGCTGCCCTGATCCGGCGTTTCCAGATAATTCAGGCATCGAAGCAGTGTGGATTTTCCGGTCCCTGAAGAACCGATTACCGCCGCCACCTCTCCCTTCTTTATTTCCAGGCTGAGTCCCTTTAAAACCTCCTGATTTCCGAAACTTTTGTGAAGATTTTCAATCCTTACCACTTTCCTCCCCCTATCTTACATACCCTGCTGAAAATTTTCTCTCCAGCAGCGCCTCCGCCCGTTCCAGCACCAGGATAATCACCCAGTAAAGAAGCATCAGGAGCATATACGCCTCAAAGTAACGAAAGGTCACGGAAGCTCTCAGGTTTGCGGCAGCCGTAATCTCGATAACGCCAATCGTGAAAGCCATGGAGGTTCCCTTCACAATATCCACCAGGTTGTTAAACAGGGACGGAATCGCCACTCTGACCGCCTGCGGAAAAACAATGTGGGCCATTGCCTGCAGGGGAGTCATCCCATGGGCCAGAGCCGCCTCCCTCTGTCCCGCAGGCACAGACAGAAGCGCTCCTCTCACCGCCTCTTTCATATAGGCCGCTGAGTTTAATGTCAGCCCCACAATGCACACGGCAAAAGCCGGAATATCTCTCAGCTCGGGGATAAAGGTAGGAATTCCGAAATAGAGGAGAAACAGCTGAGGAATCAGCGGCGTTCCTCTGAAAAATGACACATAGACTGCACACACCTGTCTCAGGACAGGCACCTTAAAATAATCAATCCCTGCAATCACCACAGCCAGCAGCAGGGACAGCACAAAAGACACTGCTGCCAGGCTCAGGGTAGTGGGAAGGGCGGCAAACATCGAGCGGAGGACACTGACTGAAAATTCCCAATCCATATCTAGCCGCTCCTTTTATAATTCCTCGGCGCCTTCCGGCTGCACGGAAATATCCATGTCAAACCATTTTTCTGACAGCTTTTTCAGTGTTCCGTCCTCGTGCATTTCTTTTATAGCCTCTGAAACGACAGAGCACAGTTCCTCTCCTCTTTCCGTCTTAGAAAATGGGTATACATTTGTCTCCAGTACATTCGTATCTCCCAGAATTTTCAGGTTGTCTACCTCCTCCAGCGTGGTAATGCAGGAAGTCTTTGCCCTGGGCCACAGATCGCACCTTCCAAGAGCCACTTCCTGAACAGACATTCCGTCATAGTAGACCGGCTCCAGCTTTACTCCGTACTCCTTCTCGATTGCCTCTACAATCAGCTCATCACTGGTGTTTGTCTCACAGGAGATGGTCATTCCGTCCTTCAGATCATCCATGGACTGAAGCTCTTCGTTGTCTGCCCGCGACAGAAGAGAATAGATATTGTAGGCGTAGGGCTCTGACAGGCAGTAGGCTTGCCTGCGCTCGTCCGTAGCCGATATCTGCTCCCCGACGGTATCCAGACGCTGGTCATTCAGCATGGCCCACATGCCGTCCCACTCCATAATCTGGTATTCTATCTTGTAGCCTGTCCTTTTCCCAATCTCCATCCATACATCATAGTCGTAGCCTGTCAGATTTCCATTTTCATCCGTCTGAATCCACCCTGGTGTAGTCGCCTCACATCCGATGCGGATTACTTTCTCTTCAGCGGCTGCGCTGCTTTCCGTATCCCGTCCGCCTCCTGCACATGCTGTCAGCAGCAGTGCCGCTGCGGTATACACTGCTGCTCTCTTCCATTTTCCGTTCATCCTTTTTCCTCCTCTGTCTTTCAAATATACCTGCGCCTGCCGTTTTTACAAAACAGCAGGCCGTTCTTATAGTTCTCCTCAAGTATATTCCATCTGCAGAGGCAGTTCTAATCGTTTAATATCATATATTGGGTAATTCTATAGATTTTTTCTATAGATTTATTCTCTTCGAAGTTCCTGCACGCTTGAATGCTTTTACATAAAAACCTGTAATTCAAGCAGGAAAAAGTTTTTCTGTTCTTTCTGTCTGCATCCATCGCTTCCACAATACAGTCAGGAGGATGACGCGGGGATTCTTCCTGGAGGAAGTTTGAAACGCATCACTCTTCCTCACCATTCGGGCGCTTTGGTCCCATACCTCCTCTGCCTCCCATGCCGCCTCCCATCTGGCCCGGATTGTTCTCGGAGCCGTCGTTGGTGGTGACGTCACCGCCGTTGACAGCGTAGCTTCCATCGCAGTCTAAAGCCGTGTTTCCGTTTCCGCTGCAGGTAAGCTGAAGCGTTCCGCCGTTGATGGCCAAGTCCCCATTGGAATCAATGCAGTCTCCCGCAGAAGTGATGGTAAAGTCACCGCCGTTGATTATAATGAAACTGTCAGAGCCTTCGGAAAATGAATCCTGTCTGGGACGTCCGCCGCCAAAGCCAGAGCTGTCCGCGCCGCCGGCGGAATTGATCCCGTCATCCTGGGATGTTATCCCAAAGCTGCCGTCGTCCACAGTGACAGAGAGGCCTTCAATGCCCTCATAGCAGTATTCAATGCTGAAGGATCCCCCCTGAATGGTGACTGCGGCATCTGAGTGGACGGCGTCGTCTCCGCTTTTCAGCTCAAATTCACCGTCCGAGATGAGAATATCGCCTCCTGCATGGATGGAATCGTCTGCCGTATCCATGACAAAGGCTCCCGAAGCAATCGTGACAGTCCCGTCAGCCTTGATTCCCTTCTGGCTGACAGTGTCTTCCTCCTGGGCGGCCGCGGCCTGCGTCTCGATTTCTCCCTGCCGTCCAAAACCCCTGCCGTCGCTGGCCATGACGGCACTGGCGCTGCCTTCTCCCGCAGTAACGGAAACCGTTCCGTTTTCAATCAGCAGGTAACTGGCTGCGCTGATTCCGTCGCCGCCTGCGGCAATAGTAAAGCTTCCGTCAGCAATATATAAAAACCCCGAACTGCTGTCATCCTTATTTTCTGCATGTATGCCGTCTTTGCCGCTGGAAATCGTGTAGGTTCCCTTTGCTATGCGCACGCTGTCCTTTCCGGAGATTCCATGGTCTGCAGCAGTGATGTCATAGGTTCCGCCTGTGAAAACCAGGTCATCCTTGGAGACAATACCGTGACCTGCCGAAGCGGAAACGGTCAGGGTTCCCTCGCCGTTTAAGGTCAGATCTGATTTGGAAAAGATCACGGCATCGATATTATTGTCATCGACTGCCGCGTACTCATCGCCGTTGCTGAGGGTATTGGTGGTGCCGGAGGCGGTAGTGATAAAGACTTTGTCTGCCTCCAGAACATAGATGGCCGCAGATGTGCCATTTGTGATCTCTGCCTGATCCAACACCAGCTGAATCTTGTCCGTGTCCCCGGCATTGACAACAATCATCCCGTCGTTCAGGGTTCCCGAGAGAATATAGGTACCTTCCTCCGTTACGGTGACTGTGCTGCCGGAGATCTCCACCGCATCGAAGCCGCAGGAAGCGCTGTCTCCCGATAAGGCAATGCGGACGCTGGTTTCTTCGTCATACCCGATCTCCATGTCCCGGTCCGTAAACATGTCCGATGTGCTGACCGGTGTGCCGGCCGATGATGGTGACTGTTCGCCGTCTGCTGCGTCCGCCTCTGAGGCCGGACTTTCAGATACACCGGCCCCTGCCGGGCTGCATCCGGAGAAGACGAGAGCAGTGACAAGCACCAGTGACAGTATCTCTCTTTTTTTCATGTTTTACCTCCTTTTACAATTCGCCGATCACTGTCTCCTGTCTGGAAACTGTAATCTCCAGATTTCCGTTCCGGCAGCGCAGCTTATCAATCAGCTCCTTCTCTTTTCCCTCGTACCTCAGAGTCAGATTGTAGGTGAGGCGAAACAGGCTTCCCATATTGGTGGTTTTAACCTGCACAAGCTCACATTCCGACGCGTATTTTTTAAGAATAGGATCAAAAACATCTGTATAGTCCAGATCCTCCGGAATCGTGATGTGGAGGGTTTTATATACGGCTGCCCTTCTTCTGGAACCAAAGTCCAGCCGGCTGTAGACAGCGCTCACCAGACCGAAGATGAAAGCGCAGAGAAATGCGTATCCCAGATACCCCATTCCCACGATCAGACCGGTGCCCATGGCAAGAAAAATAGCGCCAATCTCCTTTGCAGAGCCCGGTACAGAGCGGAAGCGCACCAGGCTGAAAGCCCCGGCCACCGCAACGCCGGTTCCCACATTCCCATTGACCATCATGATGACCACACAAGCAACCGCCGGAAGCATCGCAAGGGTTGCTGCAAAGCTTTTGGTGTATCTGGTTCGGTACATATAGAAGCCGGCAAGAATCAGCCCTATTGCCAGTGCGCTCACAACGCAGAGCAGAAAATCAGACACTGGTATCACACTTGTCAGCTGGGTATCAAACAGCCCGCGAAATAAATTATCCAGCATACCGCACCCTCCTCTGTGAATCGTTCATGGATTTTGCCATCATATGCTGATAGGCTGAGCCGTACTTTGAAAAGGATGTGCGGTATAACCGGAGCCGGCTCAGCGCGTGGCTCATCCACAGCGGCTGGCCGCCGGCAGTTTTAATCTCCATCAGCGTCTGTCCCTCCTGCAGAAGAGGAGTACCATAGACTTCACTTCCCAGAGAATAATCATGTTCCCGGTACAGGATATTCTCGTCAAAGGTAACGCGAAAATCTCCGCCGTCCAGAGCATAGAATGCCTCCCGCTCATAGGAGAGAAAAACGGTCGGGCGCAGCTCTCCATAGTAGGAGCGGAAATACTCAATTTCCTCTGCAATCTGGGAGCGGACCGGAAGCGGCTCCCCGTTCTGAAAACAGTTCATGGCCTCACCTTCCGGGAGGGTGAGTCTGCGCTTGTACACCACTGACTTGTATTTCTTCTTCAGCTCTACAAAGACCGGGTCCTCCAAAGCCGCAGGCCGGTAACTGCGGATGAGCAGTTTTTCTTTGTATGCCGGCTTTTCTAACGAACGCCGGATCAGCCGGTAGGTGTCCGTATCGTAATAGATGTTCCGTATTGTGGTGCGGCCGTATCCGTCCAGCTTCATGTAGGGTTCCATTGCCTGCAGAACCCCTCTCTTTTCCTGCTCCGTCAGCAGGTATTTGATCTCATAGCGTTTAAAAGTTGCCTGATATGACACTGTATTACCTCCTTGGCTCTTCTTTAATTCATGTAAGACTCAATCAGTTCCAGAATCTGGGAGACAGGAATCGCATATCCTATCCCCTCCACCTCCGTAGAGGAAACCTTAGCCGTATTGATTCCTATTAATTCCCCATTCATATTGAGCAGGGCTCCTCCGCTGTTGCCCGGGTTGATTGCTGCGTCCGTCTGAATATATGTGGATACCCCTGTGTCCGTGCTGACTGTGCGGTCCAGAGCGCTGACAATGCCTGTGGTCACAGATTGGCCGTATCCAAGAGCGTTTCCAATGGCAACGACCTGTTCGCCCACAGCCAATTCATCCGAATTGCCGATCTCCACAACAGAAATTTGCGAAAGGGTGTCCGAAGACAGGATATCGGCAGAAACCTTCAGCAGAGCGATGTCCATTGTTCTGTCAAAGCCGCACAGCTGCGCTTCATATGTTTGGTCATCTGCAAATGTCACAGAAAGGGTTGTGGCGCCCTCTGCCACATGGTAATTGGTGACTATATAGAGAGCGGAATCGCTGGCACTGATAATTACTCCCGAACCGCAGCTTGTGGTTTCCTGCAGCTGCACCGGCCCCCTTCCATTAGGTCCAAACTGTCCGAAATAGCGCTGCACCTCCTGTACCGAAATATTCGTCACAGATACAACAGAGGGGAGGCCCCTGGCTGCGATTTCAGTTACATCAAGAGACTGGCCCGAGGCTCTGGATGTGTGAGATACGGAGTCCAGCTCTCCTGCATATCGCAGCAGAGTGCTTACACCATAGCATGTCCCCTGGACAATTACGCCGAAGAGCACTGCGCTCAATGTAAACGCAGCAGCTCTCCTGATAAATCTGTTTTTCCTGTGCTTCCTTTTTCTGCTGGCCGGATGTACAGGATGATCAGGGTTCGCTGCACGGGTCATGGAATCATAGTCTAGTTCGTTGTACATAAAGCCTGCTCCTTTCGAAACGTAACCCGATTTTCATTATTTTGTGTTTTCTTTCCACGGTTAAAGTATAGCTTTTCTTCCTTAGCCAAAGTTAAAACGGAAACTTAACTGAACTTAAAATTCATTTTGAGATTTTGAGAAATGATTTTTTTGAATAACTGATATGATTCCTGAAACAGAGAAGAGGGTAAGAGGAGGCACCGGGCAGCCCTGCCACATAAAAAACCCCGGAAAACCGAAGCTTTCCGGGGTTTTTGAAATATTCTGAACGTAATTATCTCTTGGAGAACTGTGGTGCACGACGTGCAGCCTTGAGGCCGTATTTCAATCGTCTGAGCGATGATTTTCCTTGATATTCCGGGCTTTTTTGAGCCTCGGCCCCTCGGTTGTCCTATTCCTTAACCAAAAAACAGGCCACTTTTACGAGGGGACAGCTTGATGAAATGCAGAATTTACTACATCGAATAGCTGTTCTGGTTTATTATACTTTACTCTTGCATAGATGTCCATAGTTGTCTTGCTGTTCTCATGTCCGGCAAGGTACTGGACCGTCTTGGGGTCAACACCTGCATACAGAAGATTGGTGATGTAGGTATGCCGCAGCAGGTGCGGTGTCACATCGAAGTCCAGGCTATACACAATGTTGGGATTGTTTTTCTGATGTCCTCCCAGACTCGGCTGAACAGTGTACTTGATGCTCTGTCCGTTCACATACTTATAATAGGTACGCTCCTTGGTAGACCGAACAACGATGTACTGCCAGACACGTTTGAACTGCGAATATGACAAGGGCTGTCCCTCACTATCGGCAATCACATATTCCGATTTGGAGGCAGCCTTGGCTTCCCGCAGACAATTCACAAGGCATTTGGGAATGGGAATATCCCTTCTTGCTGCTTTCGTCTTAAGCGTTGTAGAGATAACCGGTCTGTTATGCTCTGATCGCCATGCGCGCCGCACAGAGATATATGGAGTGGGTGCATCGAGGAACACACAATCCCATTGCAAGGCGAGAGCTTCTTCTCGGCGCAGACCGGCATATAAGCCGATCATGGTAAACAGATACGGCGGAAGTCCTTTGACGGTTTCCAGCAGCACTTCCACCTGCTGGTCTGTCAGCGAATCTTTCTTTTGGGTCGGTTTCCCTCCTTTTGCCGAAATCCCCTCACACGGATTGTATTCCAGCAACTGGCTCCGCTCTGCCGAGTAAAAAATGCACTTGAGGAGCATATTCACCGTATTGTGCAGGCTCTCGGACTTATTGGACAATGGGATCAGCGCCAGACGAATATCATCCGCTGTTACTTCCTCCATATACATATCTCCCAAAGGCTTGATAATGTAGTTCTTCATATTGGAGGCGTAGCCCTTCAGTGTAGCCGGCGACACTTTTGCGGATTGCATCAACAGCCACTTCTCACAATACTCGGCCACAGTAGGATGCTCCCGGTGGAAGATGATCTCCGCTACCTGGCGTCTCGCCTCCTGCTCTTTATCGTACAGTTCCTCGCAGGTAGTCCCATACAAGCTCACCTGCTTGCCGTCTGCGTCCAGAATCCGGGTTCTGTAATACAGGACACCCTTTCGTGTGACGGTTCCATATTGAGGTATGTTTTTTTTCTTCTTTGCCATAATTAATTTCCTTTCTCGCGTGGTGATGTATCTACACCTCCTTTTTATCAGAGATTTCAAATTGAATCAAAGATACGGCCAAGGAAAAACTAAGAGCGAGACATCCTTGTCTCGCTCTTACTTCATTTTCTGAATTGTTCGGAACTTACACAGCGTCCCATAAGTCAAAGGCACAGCCCATTGCTTTGACAAGATCATCCGGCCTGTTGTATTTGACCTTTGCGTAAATGTCCATCGTGATTTTGCTGCTTTCATGGCCCGCCAAATATTGTACCGTTTTGGGGTCCACCGAAGAATGAATCAGATTGGTGATGTAGGTGTGCCGCAGCTGATGCGGTGTCACTTCAAAATCCAGGCTATATACCACATGGCCGTTATTCCTGGCTTTTTCTCCAAGTTTCGGGTAAAGCATATATTTTACATACTTTCCGTCCACAAGTTTTCTGGCCATTCTCGGCTTTGCAGTCCGCGTCACAATATACTGCCACAGCCGCTTAAACTGTGTATAGGATAGCGGATCACCGTCCCGATTGGCAATCACATAATCCGAAGTGGATTTTTTCTTTGCATCTTTCAGACATTCAACCAGACAGACCGGGAGAGGAATGTTTCTTTGTGCCGCTTTGGTCTTTAGCTCGGTAAGAATGACCGGCCTGTTATGTTCTGTGTGCCATGCCCGCCGTACCGTTAAGTACGGAGCCTCTGCATCCAGATACACAGAATCCCATTGCAGCGCCAGGATTTCTTCCCGGCGCAGACCGGCATATAAACCGATCATCACAAATACATAGGGCGGCAAATCCCGGATCGTGTCCAAAAGCCGCTCAACCTGTTCATCCGTCAATGCCTGTCTTTCTTCCTGGGGAACTCCTCCCTTTGCATCCAGGTATATGGTCGGGTCCTCGTCAATCACATGGCTCTCCTTGGCCGCCCGGAAAATGGACTTGCAGAGAATCACCACAGACTTATAAACCGAAGCCGACTTCTTGGAAACAGGTACGAGGGCAAGTTGGATGTCATCCAGGGATACATCAGCCATTCTCTTGTCTCCCAGCCCTCCAATAATGTGCCGCCGCACCTTAGAGGTATAATCTGTCAAGGTGGTGGCCCGAACATGGACGGACTGCATCAGCAGCCACTTCTCACAGTACTCAGCAACCGTAGGCGATCTTCGACGAAACGTAGTACTGTCAATCTGCTCTAACGCCTCCAGTTCCTTGTCATAAAGCTTTTCGGGCGTCTTTGCATAAAGCGCCACTCTGTTTCCATCCGAATCTTCGACTCTGGTTCTATAATATTCAATGCCGTTAAGCACGACCGTACCATATTGAGGAATTGCCCTTTTTCTTTTTGCCAATTCCGTCACCTCCTAAGAATAATGTCCAGCGCTGTACCTTTGTTTTATCAGACATATTAGGTTCCAGCAAGGATACGGAACAGCTCAAGCTCGGACACTTCGCAGCTTGCGGTATGTAGCGCTTTTTTCCACTGGCTTTGCACGATGGGTGCATTTTGCGATATACTCCTGAAGGCCAGCATCTGTAAAGTACACGCAACCATTTTGCACATACTGAACATAGGAAATTAGCCCACTGTTTCGAGCTGCATCCAAAGTGGCAATGCTAATCCCCAGTAATTTGGCAGCCTCTTTCCGCGAAATCAATTTTTCCATAGGTGGTCCCCCTTTCTGTCAAAGATGTGGTTGTTGCTTTCAAAATCACATGAATGCGCTGGCAACCGAAGCTGCCAGCGCATGGTATCTGACTTTGAAAAATTTACTCGCCACATTTGCCACGCACCCCTGGCGATGGGGACATTCCGGTCTCCGCTGGCGCGGCTGTCATAACTCCACAGCGTCGTTTTACTCGTGCGCCGCAGAGTTCCCCCCAAGTCTTTAGGAGGCCGTGAGGAAGTATCTTTAACCCCTATGCAGTCATCGCGCCCTGAAATGCCACTTTCGGGTATCAGGCTGACGTGGATCGCTCGGAACAGTCCTATTCATCACCTCCTGGGGCTGTCCATCTTCGCGGCGTGCCTGATTCGCTCGTACATAGGTTATGTACCGGAAATGCCGTCTATGAAATTGTCAAGCTCCACATTGGGAGAATGTTCTTCCCTCAATGGGTAGGCACTGATACGCTTCATTTGTTAAGTGTTATTCAAAAATTTTTTTATTTTTTTAAATCTTTGTGCAACAGCACTTCTGGAACAATGCCAAAGACGTGCTACATCAATTTGACGATAACCATCCACAAAAAGTAATGTCAATAGCTCCAAATCTTTCTTCGACAGCTTCTTCAATCTCAACAGTAGTTGTTCGTTTTCCACCGAAGCCAACCATCCATATCGCGTTTGATCAATCTTATCAACATCCCATTGATAAGATAACGATGCAAACTTTCGGAACAGCTGTGATTGACCACATACTTCATCATATTGTTCACAAGGTATTGGTTGCGTATGGTTTTGAAAAACCCTTTGACTGCAAAACCATGCCCAGTCATATTCTTTCATGGCAGCAATCTGTTCTTCGCTCATCCCTGCATCACAATACTCAACTTCTAAACGCTTCCATCTACTATCAAACTTCTTTTTCTCATATCCATAATTAAATCCCATTATTAACCTCCTGTAGATTCAATTTGCAAAATTCACCATGCAAACTAAAATCAGGAGGAGATCGACAACGAGAATCTCTGGGTTGTTTTCCATCCCCAGAAACAAAAATGCCAGCTGATCTTAAGGACCAACTGGCATTTTTATTCGCGCACAAAGAAAACGCATTATTAAGATTTTATAAGTACAACAAGTATACCAAGCACAATTCGATACCAACCAAACACCTTAAAATCATGTTTTTTGATAAAGTTCATTAGGAATTTAATTACTAAGACAGATACCGCAAATGCCACAGCCATACCGAGAACAAGAGCGAGCAGTTCTGCACTTGTAAATTCAAACCCGAATTTTAACAGCTTAAAAGCACTTGCTCCAAGCATAGTAGGTACTGCGAGGAAAAAAGTAAACTCTGCTGCTGCCACTCGTGAAACTCCTATGAGTAAAGCACCTATAATCGTTGCTCCCGACCGTGATGTGCCGGGTATAAGTGATAACACTTGAAATGCCCCTATCAAGATTGCTGTTTTATAGCTGATGTCAGAAAGTGCCATAGTAGTAGGAGTACGCTTTTTATTCCAATTTTCTATGAGAATGAATAACAAACCATAAAAGATTAACATGATTGAAATCACAATGGGGGTTTGGAGGTAAGCATCCAAATAATCATCAAATAGAATCCCCATAATAGCTGACGGTACACAAGCTACCGCAACCTTGAACCACAACGAGAAAGTATCCTTTTTAACAATTGACTGTGCTTTGTTCTTAAATTGAAAGGGAAACATCTTGTTCCAAAACATTACAACCACTGCGAGTATAGCTCCAAGTTGAATAACAACAAAAAACATTTCTTTAAATGCTTCGCTCATATTAAGTGTGATAAATTCGTCCACAAGAATCATATGTCCTGTGCTGCTGATAGGTAGCCACTCAGTAATACCCTCAACAATTCCAAGAAAAATAACTTTTAAAATTTCTATAAAATCAAGTACCATTATTTCAAATCCTCCTTTTTAAAATGATGAAAGGTCATAAGAAAACCAACTGCTGATACAAGAATAATAATAGATACAGACAGCAGTGTAGGATAGCCGGTACTCTGAAGTTTACCCTGCACCAAGAAATAGGTGGCTGTCCACGGATACAACGCTCCCCATTCTTGATTTGAAAGTGCGGCACTTCCCATGACAATCACGGCAGAGCCAATCATCGGGGCGACAAATCCTTTTGTTTTCATAGCAACAAACACAAAAGGAGAAACTGTTAAAAACATCAGGATACTGCCAAACAAAAACTTGGGGAGCCATACTATTGCCACTAGTAAGCTATATCCCTCCAATGTAAAGACAGCGTCATATAGCCCACAAACGATAAATATACCTGCCCATGTTACAAGGGTTAGCATAACAATCCAAAGAAGCAGGGTGCAAAATTTTCCAATTAATAGTTTTGTCCTTGAAATGGGTATGGGCAATATGGTTTTGAGGGTGCTTTCTGTGTACTCTCTGCTAAACAAGTAAGCTGCAATTGCCACATATATCATAATGTTTACCAGCAGCATGATATACAGTACACTGTCGCTGTATATGTCAGACAAGGTAAAGATAATCTCCGGCTTATCAAAATGTGTTTGCAAGGCTTCTATTAACATCAAAAGTGGGGTAGATAATACCCCTGCCACACTAATTAGCACCATTTTTGAACGCTTTAGTTTTAATAATTCACAAGAAATAAGATTAAGCAATACCGCCACCTCCAATCAGTTTAGAAAAGTAGTCCTCTAAGTTTTCCTCACTATCATTTATCCTTGTCACGAGCAGTCCATTTCGTGCAAATTCTCGATTGATTTCTCCAACACTTTGGCTAAAGTCATAAATTCTCACCGTACCGTCCTGCACTGTAAAATCCGTCATGTGGTAGTGGTTTTCTAAAATCTTTCCGGCTATCTCACTGTCAGATAAATCAAATTGAATGTATTTTCGATTCCTTTTGTGAAGCTCGGATATATTCACTTCCTCTACTAAATGCCCCTCGTGCATAACGCCGATAATATCTGCTATCTGTTCAATCTCGCTTAAAACATGGCTTGAGATAAAAATGGTAATGCCATGATTGTGACTAAGTTCAGATAAAAATGAGCGTATTTCAACTATTCCAATGGGGTCAAGTCCGTTAATCGGTTCGTCAAGTATTAAAAGCTCCGGCTCGTGCATAATGGCGGCGGCAATACCAAGCCGTTGCTTCATTCCGAGGGAATAATCGGAAAAGACTTTTCTTTTCTCCTTATGCAGCCCCACAACTTCAAGAGCTTTTTCTACTCCACTTTTAGATACTCCCCCTCGCAGTTTAGCGAGAATTTGCAAATTCTCATACCCTGTTAAATTACTGTAAAATCCCGGTGTTTCGATAATAGAGCCTACTTTGCTATAAAGGGTATGGATATTTTCCTTATAGTTTGTGCCAAACAAGCGTACCGTTCCCTCCGTTGGGAAAGCAAGCTGCAACATCATTTTCATTGCTGTGGTTTTGCCTGCTCCGTTTCTGCCGAGCAAACCATAAATTTTGCCCTTTGGCACATGAAGATTTACCTTATCGACAACGGTGGCTGTTCCGTATCGCTTCGTAAGATTTTCTGTTTCAATGATATAATCCATATTTGATTCTCCTTTCCGTGGGTTGCTGTTCTTGTTTTCGCTGACCACAATCTTATTATCCACGAGTATTGCATAGAAGCCAAGAAATCTACCGTCACAATGCCGACACAATAGATGTCAGCACGAAAAAAGCTCCGACACTTATCGTGTCAGAGCCTATTTTAAAGGGTTTATGGCATTTTACTTTGTTTGGGTTTGCTTTATCCAGACAAATATTTTAGCAACAAATAGCAGAAACATAAGGGCGGTTACATAGGGTTGTCTTGCCGCAGCTAAGAAGCAGATAAAAAGCGTACTCAGCACGAGAGAGCATTTTGTGATTATGTTGCTCCATGATTCCTTTTCAAAACAAACACACATCAGTTTCGCTATCCCAAGTGCAATCAAAACAATAAAAACAATCCAATAGATTGCAAGATATATTGGGGTAGTGTCTGTAAATGAAAGTAGATTGACAGAATAAATATATCCGTCAACAAGGTTACCATACAACGGCAAAAGTATAAAAGTAACCGCCATCATATCTAATATTCCATAAATGAAACTGTAAATTTTTTTCAAGTTGGAACGATTTTCAGTTTCGGCAAGTGTAATCAGTTCTTCGCCCGATAGCAGTTCATCTATGGTCACAGAAAAGAATTTAGAAATACACTTGAGCGACTCAATGTTAGGGTAACCCTTGCCGCTTTCCCATTTTGAAATGGCTGTTCTTGATACATATAATTGCTCCGCAAGTTGTTCCTGCGTTAAGTTCTTTCCAGTCCTAAGCTGTTGTAGCTTTTCATTAAATTCCATGATTCTCCTCCTGTTTGTTCCTTGTTTTCATACGTCCATCAACGGGTTTTTCTGCATCTTTTGGTATCATCCATGCACGACCAAATTTTTCAGTTCCGTCAATGCGATTTTCCTCACATAATTTTTGTATCCGTCTTTCCGATATGCCCCATTTTTCAGAAGCGGCTTTCACAGAAATGTAATTCATAATATCAACTTCCTTTCGCAAAGAGTATATAATTATTATATACGGAATGACGAATAATAGCAAGTTTCTCTCCACTAATACGAAATTATACACTACTAAACATAAAATCATACTTCGTTCAAATATCATCACCCGAAATGTACAATGATATAGGATGATATTAAAATGTACCAAGATGAAAGAAAACTTGATTTTAAGCCGTTAGGTATAGCGATAAAAAAAGCTCGGGAAGCAAAAGGGTGGACACAGGAATATCTTGCCCAACTGGTAGACCTTACGCCACGCTCTATTATGTATATAGAGAACAGGGGGCAGCACCCAAGGCTTAACAAATTTTATCTCATTACTACCTTGCTTGACATCTCTGTAGACCAGTTCTTTTTTCCATGCAATGAAGATGGCGACAACAATCGCCGCAAACAAGTTGATGTACTGTTGAATGATATGGAAGAAAAGGAGCTTATCGTGATGGAAGCTACGGCTCAAGGCTTGAAAAAGGCAAGAGAAACTGCGGAATAATTAACGCTGTTTTCGTAAGCCAAGCCAACTGAAAAAAGTGCGACACCTACACAGGCTATCGCACTTTTTAGGTTATTTTTTTATTCTCCACACAAATCATAAAGCTGTTCACATCGGTTTTGAATATCTAAGATTTCTGTTTCGGTTAAACTCCTGCGGTTATGAGTAAGTTGTTGCTCTAAAAAATCACGATAGCCATCAAGTAAGGCATCCCGTAAAAGCTCGGGGGCTTTGCAATGTTCCACACCAAACCATTGCTCATCTTTTTCATCCCAAATCATAACGGTGTATCCTCGCTTAGTGTTCACCACCTCCAAAACACTATCTTTATTTAGGTAATCGTTGAATACTTCTAAAACCTTTTCAAAGGTCATCATTTTATCAGCCCTTTCATATTTTAGGTGCTTATATGTAAGTAGTTTATATACTTATTACGACTATGATAATAAAAGTAAATCATCGTGTAAAGGATACGGATATTGTTTGCGAACAAAAGTGGCAAGCAATGCCGGTGTTAATACACTCGGCCCACAGAGGGAAAAATCCTGACGTGATTTCCCCCTCTGCTTTGCTTGTTGAGGGCAGCGCCCCCAAGCCCCTTTGAACGCAGAATTTCATTCTGCGGCTACGCGTCCGATGGACGCTTATGACCATGACCGGCTTACCGCTGGCCGTGGTCTTTTTCTTGTTCTTTTTTCTGTTCCTCATCCATTTTCAGCAGCCGATCCACATTGGCCTTTGCCGTCAAAAGTTCCCGCATTTCCTCACGGGAACGCCGGTACTCGGCGTAGGTTTTCTTCTTTTCCTCCAGCAGTTTGGCATACTCAGATTGCAGGTCTTTGACCTTGGGCAGCTTCTTCACTCCCATCTCATCAAAGGCATTTTTTGCCGCCTGATGGAGCAGAATTTCTTGCTCATGTTCCTCCCGAAATTTTCGGGAATAACCGGCCTTGCGATAGGCAACATAGGTCTCGCGGGTCTTGGCATAATTAACGATATGGGTACGCAGGACGGCGATCTCTGCCATGCGTTTCTCCGTCGCCTTAATCTGCGCTGACAGCTCATTGTGATGGGCGGTAGCCGCCACCGCTTTTTCTTCCAGCTCTGTATAGTCCAGTAGGTGATGTTCGGTAAGAAAATTCACGGTCTGCGCCATCTGTTTTAAGTTAAAAACCTTGGCCCAGCGTGCATATCCAGCACCTTTCCCGGCCTGCAATTTTGCCTGAATATCCACCAGCAAATTGACCTTGGGTGGCTCCGGCTGCACGGTGGATTTCTTGCGGGGCGTGTGCTGCTTTTCTCCAGCCAGCACCGCACGGATTTCTGTTTCGCTGTACCCGGCTCCCAGCTTGTCATCCATACGGGCTACATTCTTCCAGCCGGGAGCTTTAAGGCGGATTGCTTTCCCGCGCCGAGATACCTCGCAGCCCATCTCGGAAAGCAGTTGCAGAAGTGTGTCAAAGTCTGCTGGCTTTTGCTCCAGCGCCCGGTCAATCATCACCCGTAGCTGTTCCCGATGGGAGGGCTTGGCTTGTTCGCCCAGCCACTTGTTGTAGCTTTTTCCGTGGGGCTTGGGGTTCTCCACAATGGATAGTCCGTTCTCGATACAAATGGTGTCACTTAAACGTCGAACAGCTCTGGTGCTTCCCCAAAAGTTACGGAACTTCCGGTCACAATCCATATTGACCGCCGACCAGATGATGTGATTATGAATATGCGATTTGTCGATGTGGGTGCAGACCACAAAGGAATGATTGCCTTTGGTGAACCGCCTGGCAAATTCTATGCCCAGCCGGTTGGCTTCCTCCGGTGTGATCTCTCCGGGCCTGAACGACTGGCGCACATGGTAGGCGATCACATCATCTGTACCGCGCACTCGTCCGGTGGCGGCAATATACTGCCGCTTTGCCAACAGAAACTCTGCATCAGCAGTGCGGCTGTCACATCCATAGCTGGTAATCAATTTTCCGTTGTCGGTCTTTTGGGGATTTGCCACATAGTCAATAATATCGCTGATGGCACGGCTCTCAGTCCGACCCTTGCCGATATGCAGCGGCATGATGCGTGTGGTTGCCATAAGGGAGACCTCCTTTCCAAAAAAGAAACGGCCTGCATGGTGCAGACCGCTTTTGTTATTCTATTAAATCGTCCTCATCGAGAAAATCAAAATTGTCCTCGATGTCCTCTAACCGCTTCGGAGGAAACCTCATCTCGTATTGTTCTTTTGCCAGCGCACGAACTTCCCGGCGCTTATCTTTCATTCGGTTCTTCAGCCAGGAAATCTGCTCCTTTGATAATCTCCATGGGAGATTCAGCAAGCGGTTTATTGTCATTTGCTCCGCTTGCTTCTCCGGCGGCAAAGAAGCACAGGATTTACAGACGTGCGCCGCATGACCTTTGCCGGAAAATTTTTCATTAGCCTTATATTCTCCGCAGACTTTACAATAATGGCCGTGCTTCTTCATAGGCTCGATTCCTTTTCACTGAGAGCGTATAAACTGCGCACCGCCCCCATGATGATGTTCCACTCCAGATCTGCCGCATAGGAAAATTTTTTGCGGTACGATTCCCAAAGTTTCTGCATAACCGAGCTGTTCTCCACTTCCTCAAAAACTTCGGCAGCTTCTGCAAGATGTCGTTCTGTCCCGCGTTTGTGAGCAGTGGCCCGCAGCGCATCATGGAGAATCTGAGGGTCCAATGTATTCCCATGCAGCTGTTCCAGAATATAAATGTCATAGAAATCTCTCATGCGGGTGTTGGTGGTAGTTCTGGTAATGATCGTTTCCAGCTTTTCGGCCAGAACCGTTTCCAGATTGTACGCCCAAATATCAATGGAGCGATCTTCCAGCATCAGCTTGAAAGAGTAGCGGATCTCCCTGGGGGTAATGGCATCCCCTGTGGAAATGTCAATCTTCAAAGGCGTCACCACACCGTCAAAGGTTGTAGTCATATTTACGCGAATCCCCGGATATTCCGCCTCATCCATAATCTCCGAAATACTTTTCAGCTGGAATTTGACGCCATCATCAAGCGGGACACTCACAATAGCGGAAATCAAATTCTCTATGTCCTCCACATTGACATTGGCTCCTTTTACAGTAGCGTCCAAATCCATCGTGGAACGGGCATCCAGACCAACCATAGCCGCTACCAGCATACCGCCTTTCAGAATAAATTTGTCACGATATTCAGAAAGGGAGATACGCTCCAGAAAACGCTCCATCATGTAGTTCCGCATCAAGAGCTGGGCGTCCGCAGATTTTTTTCTGGAAAGATTGCGGATCAGATCCTTCAACTGCCTTGCTGTTTTTATCATAAAAGCACCTCCAAATACTGCCGCAGAATTTTTTCTACCCGGAACATACCGGCATACCGCATCAATGTCCGCAGGTCTTTGTCTTTTCTTCTGGCATACATCTTTAATGCCCCTTGAAAAGTCTGCATCTCCATGTTGTTCCTGCTGCGGAGCAGGTCGCAGATGGTGCGCTCCAGGTCATAGACAGGAACTGTATGCCCAAATGGTGTCTGAGCCGTTGTCAGGCCCACCCCATGCAGTTCCGCCTTAATGGTGAATACCTGTACGCCCTCTGCTTTCAGCTTGGAGGGATTATATCCGGTCTTGACTGTGACCGTATATTCCAGCGGCTCGCGGTCTGTCAGATCGTGAAAAAATAAAGCTGTCTCATGGGAAAACACTGCCTGTTCGACCCGCAGATGAAGTAAGTACATGGCATCGACCCAGGCATCCTTGGAAAGATAAATTCCATGCGCGACCCGCTCCAATTCCCGTGAGTGCACATAATCATAAAAAACAGGCTTAGAAATACCAGCAGATACTACTTGAGCTGTTCGCAGCATCCCATCCTGTGTTTCCAGCAGCTGATCCAGCTGTTCAAATTGTCCCACCGTACCACTTCCTTTCACACTAATATTATAAGCAATATTAGTTCAAAAGTAAAGTGATGAAAATTCGGCATAATTTTACCGACAGCTTAACGTTCAACAGTTTTGGAAATATGAAGTGGCAGCAAAATAGACAACCTCAGCTGCCCATTTCATCACGATATGAAATAATCTGCTTCTTTTTCTGTTTGGCACACCGTAACGTTGTGGCTGCTCCGCCCCAATCATGGAGAACATAGGCCACCACTACATCGGCGGACTCTACCATCCAGCGATTTCTATGAGAAATCGAAAAACGGCGCGGTACGTTTTCCAGCGGTGGATACACGGTACTGTCATAGCCAGAAACATCCCGGCCAGTGTTCAAATATGCCAATACAAGAACCAGCTCGATTTGCGGATACTTTTTCTTTTGTTCCCGTAAAATAGACGCTGCTAAACTGTCGAACTCTCCATATCCTCCAAGATAAAAAGTTGTTGCTCCTTGCTCAATTAGGTCTTGTGTTACATTGCGAAGCCAATTCGCAATATTGTCTGCCTTTGTGATTTGCGAATGGCCACAAAAAGTTACGTTCATACGATGGCACCCCTATTACCATCATACTGCAAATAGCTCTATTAGTACAGGTACAGGGACCAATTTTAGCAAAACTGCCCATATACTAAATATAGTACAGTCACAGGGGCGGTGTATAGAATGAAGCTAAACGAGGCGGTAAGCAAACGTCTGTTAGAATTACTAGATGAAAGAAAAATGACACAATATCAACTGTATATGAAAAGCGGTGTTCCCAAGTCTACGATTGGAAATGTCATCAACTGCTCGTATGATTCGGTTAAGCTACGGATCATTCATGAGATGTGCCAAGGAATGGGGATTGGGATAGATACCTTTTTTGCATCGCCGCTTTTTCAAGAAGATAACCTAGAACCATAAAACCTCCGACGAAATTCGTCGGAGGTTTTCATATTATCCATAAACCAAATCTTGAATGATAAACTTCAAGTCCTGTACCTTGCCCAGTAGCCAGATTGCAGCCATTGGCAAACCATAGGAACTAATGAGAAATGCTATCACCAGCAGGATAATGCCGTTTTGCAAGGAGTAAGTAATCAGAACTGCCACACCCAGCAGGGCAACCACCATGCTGATAAGCCCCAGCACCAAACCGGAGACATAGACAATCCCCACACAAATCCAGACGAACAGGGTCAGCGACAGAATCACCGGAGCCATTAAAATCTTCAACGGCAGTTTCAGAATGAACCAGATCGCCCTCATTTTTCTTCCTCCTTCCATCGTTCCCGAAAGCTCTGACAGAGAATTTCTGCCTGTCTTTCATCTTCTTCCGTCACTTCTCGGCATCCTTTGGTTAGCCGCAGTTCCTCATAGCTGCGATAATCAGATAACAGCACCTCGAATAGTTCGTCCGGTGTCCGGCTGAGAAGTCCATCCACACAGTAGCGGGAATCTCCATTCCATGTGACGCGGAGATAACCTTCTCGACAAGGGAGGACTTCTTCCTCTAGATCACAGTCCAAATACTCACGAAAAATCTCCAACACCTTCTCAAAGGTTTTCATCTATTCTCAACTCCTTTGCGGCAATCTGTTTTCTACCCATATTATCCTTCCAACATTTCAAAAAGACAAGGATATGGGCAAAAGAAAAAACGGAGGAAGGCGCGGCGAAAAGAACGCCGTTCCTCCCTCCGCAGTTGGGGCATATATCCCTGTTACGAAAGCCTGGAAAGCTGGGTTAGGATTTCTTTCACGCCCTCCCATAACTGCTCCTGCCGTTGGGCTATATCCTCCAGGTCAGCATCATAAATCCGCCCCGTTTCATGTACCCGTCGGGTGAGCTGGTTCAGGTTATTGCTGCTTCGGCGCAACAGGGATACCAGTTCCTTCAGCTCCGGCAAGTCCAGCTGTACCACATAGCCGTCCACAGCCATCTTCCGCAGATAGGCGCTCAGGTTTTTTGTTCCGAACTGTGCCATTTTCTGCTGGATCGCTTCCATCTCCGCATCGGAAACCCAAAACAGGACCGGCACATCCCGTTTACGCTTTTTGGCGCTCATCGTTCCGGCTCCTGTTTCTTCGATAAAGCAGGCTTGTGGGTGGTAGGCTCCTGTTTGAGCTTTTGCAAGACAGAGCCTTTCTCCGGTTCCTGAAGCGTTTTTCGTGCCTGCCGTGTAAACAGATCGGTCAGACCAAGATTGACCTCATCCACAACCAGATAAGCACAGTGGCGCGAAGTGCCGCTGTCCTCCGGCATGGGAATGGTCTTTGCCCAGGCTTTGTTGTCACGGGAAACGCGACCGTCGCTGTCCTTATGCTGGATGGTGTTGGCAAGGATGAACTGTACTCGTTCCGACCCGAACTTTTCCAGCACCGCCTTAACCGCAGACTCCGTATCCAGTCGGTTATCCGCATAGTGGGCGCTGATGGCGTGTTCAATGGCCTCTTTACAGTCAAAGTTTGCCTGATAAGAGCGGTTATATTGTGCCATCTCCCCATGCTGGGACGCATAGGCGGCAGAATGGAGATAGAGAGGGATGGACCGCTGTTCTTCCAAAACCTTACACACATCATCCGCTCGGTTTTCAATGCTGTCCCGGATCACATCCATGTAGCCGGTCTCCAGCTTCTCAAAGTGACGGTACACATCGGCCAGCGGTGTAGGCGAATCCAAAAGCGCCTGGGCCTGGGCATCGGTCAGCTCCAAGTCCTCCATCGCCATCACAATGTCCTCCCGGACGGTGTACTCATAGGTATGGTGCAGGATTTCCTCCGGGGGCTGGCTTTTCAGCCAGTCCCGGTATTTGTCCTGTTCAGCGGCCATCTTCTCATAAAGGGCCGTATTCAGATCGTTGGTATTCATGTTATCGCACCTCCTCATGTTGTTTCGGTTTCTTTTCAGGGCTACGGGGTGGCACCGGGCGCTTCAAGCTGTCCAGCACCGAAGGCCGTGCGCTCTTGGCAACCACAGTTTCCGGCTGGGCATGGCCCTTGCCGTCAATGTTCAGCAGCGTGTCCAGTTCCACCAGACGGGCGGACTTGACTCGCAGATCATCCTCAAAGGGAAACGGCTTTCCGATTTCCTCTTTGGCTGCGGCCTGCTGTTGGTAAAGGTTGTCCAGCTGGTTTTTCACGGCTTCCAAACGCTGAGGCATTTGAGCCAGTGCATTGTCGATACGGGTGAGGTTTCCGCGCGGGTCTGTGCCGAGGCTTGCCCGGTGGGTCATCTGGCCTTTCAACAGGAGCGTATATTCCTGTTTCCAAGCGGAAAACTCCACGGACATAGTAAAGCCCCGATAGCTGCCGATCTGCACCGGTTCGGAGCCTTTGACCTCCTTACAGGCGTCTAGCAAGGCTGCACCGGCGTTTTCTTTGTCAGTCAGCACATCGCCCCGGATCTCCATTCCAGCAAAGCCATCCTCCGGGTGAGGATGGGCGGCCAGGGTCTCCAGATCCGCTTCAAAGCCTTTAATAAACCCCTTGTTAGTTTCGATTTCCTGGGGGAAGTATTTGAGCAACTGATCCTCCAGGCGGTACTGCTTGCTCTGATGGTCAGCTTTCATCAGCTTCAGACGCGCAACCTCCACATCCAAATCCATGCGCTCCTTGATACGGGGGTCTCCGGCGCACAGGGCCTTGATCTCGGCAAAGGACAGCGCCGTTTCGTCCACATCATCGCAGGAGCGGACCGGGCTTTTGCTGGTCATGATTTGCGAAATGAATTTCTGTTTGTTCTCCACCGTCTGCCACAGGTAGGCATCGAAAGTTCCCTCGGTAACATAGCGGTACACATGGACCAGCGGATTCTGGTTGCCCTGGCGCTCGATACGGCCCTTGCGCTGGGCAAGGTCTCCCGGACGCCACGGACAATCCAGGTCATGGAGCGCCACAAGCCGGTCCTGCACATTGGTGCCAGCGCCCATTTTGGAGGTGCTGCCCAGCAGGACGCGCACCTGCCCAGTGCGAACCTTGGAAAACAGTTCTTTCTTCTGCACCTCGGTCTTGGCTTCGTGGATAAAAGCAATCTGCTCGGCGGGCATTCCCTGGGCGATGAGCTTCTGGCGGATGTCCTCATAGATGGTAAAGGCAGGCTCAGGCTCATCCAACGGCACAGCCTGTTCCAGCGCATGAAGTGTGGGATTATCCAGCTGTTTGGCTGCCTTTTTGGAGGGGGCTGCCTGGGGCGTGGAAATGTCGCAGAATACCAGCTGGGTCAGCTTGTCAGCCTCGCCGTCCCGCCAGATCTGCATGATATTACCCACACACTGATTGACCTTGGTGCCGGGTTCATCCGGCAGCAGCTGGTTGATGATACGCTGGTCCAGACCCAGCTTGCGGCCATCGCCGGTAATCTTGAGCATATTGTCCTCTGAGGGGTCAACGCTGCCGCTGTGTACCCTGGAGGCGCGCTCGGAGAGAACCTGCACCATCTCTTTTTGGTGTTCAGTAGGCTGGGCCACGATGTTGTGGTATTCCACCTCCGGGGTGGGCAAGTTCAGCTGATCGGCGGTTTTGATGTCGGCAACTTCACGGAACAAGTTCATCAGCTCCGGGAGGTTGAAAAACTTGCTGAATCTCGTTCTTGCCCGGTAGCCGGTGCCTTCCGGTGCCAGCTCCAGCGCCGTGACGGTTTCTCCGAAGCGGCTGGCCCAGCAGTCGAAGTGGGTCATGTTCAGCTCTTGCAGGCGGTCATACTGGAGATACCGCTGCATGGTGTAAAGTTCGGTCATGCTGTTCGATACGGGGGTGCCAGTGGCGAAAATCACACCACGGTTTCCGGTCAGTTCATCCATATAGCGACACTTTGCAAACATATCGCTGGACTTTTGGGCATCGCTTGTGGAGAGACCTGCCACATTCCGCATCTTGGTGTATAAAAACAGGTTTTTATAGTTATGCGCCTCATCGACGAACAGGCGGTCCACACCCAACTGCTCGAATGTTACCACATCGTCCTTGCGGCTCTCGGCCTGCAATTTCTCCAGCCGGGCTTCCAGGGACTTCTTGGTGCGTTCCAACTGCTTGACCGTGAAACGCTCACCGCCGCTGTACTTCACCTCGGCAATGCCCTCGGTGATCTCGTCGATCTGCTCCTGAAGGAGCCGTTCCTGACGCTCTCGGCTGATGGGGATTTTCTCAAACTGGCTGTGTCCCATGATGATGGCGTCATAATCGCCGGTGGCAATGCGGGCGCAGAACTTCTTGCGGTTGTGGGTCTCAAAGTCCTTTTTGGTGGTGACAAGAATGTTGGCGGAAGGATAGAGCCGCAGAAACTCCGACGCCCATTGTTCGGTCAGATGGTTCGGCACCACAAAGAGGGATTTCTGACACAAGCCCAGGCGCTTACTCTCCATGGCGGCAGCCACCATTTCAAAGGTTTTGCCAGCGCCTACCTCGTGTGCCAGCAGCGTATTGCCGCCGTACAGCACATGAGCGATAGCGTTTTTCTGGTGTTCCCGCAAGGTGATGGCCGGGTTCATACCACCGAAAGTAATGTGTCCGCCGTCGTATTCACGGGGACGGGTGGAGTTCATTTCCTCATTGTACTGGCGGACCAGAGCTTGGCGGCGGTCCGGGTCTTTCCAAATCCAGTCTTTGAAAGCGTCCCGGATCGCTTGCTGCTTTTGGGCGGCCAGGGTGGTCTCTTTGGCATTCAACACCCGGCGCTCTTTGCCGTCTGCATCCTCTATGGTGTCGTAGATACGGACATCCCGCAGGTTCAGGCTGTCCTCCAGAATCTTGTAGGCATTGGCACGGCTGGTTCCGTAGGTGGTATAGGCTGCCACATTGTTCTGGCTTACAGAGCTTTTGCCGGTGATCTGCCACTCAGCGGTGAAAGAAGAATAGTTGACCTCGATATTGCGCTGGAGATAAAACGGCGTGTCGAAGGTCTCATACATAAACTGCTGGATGTACTCTTTGTCGATCCAGGTAGCGCCCAGGCGCACCTCAATCTCCGACGCATCCAGGTCTTTGGGCTGGGCAGCGGTAAGGGCCTCCACATTGACTGCAAAGGAAGGGTCCTGCTGTGCGGCCCGCTGTGCCTGACGCAGCTTGCGCCGCACATTGCCGGACAGGTATTCGTCGGCTGTTACATAATGGGGAGTGCCGTCTTTCTCCAACTGCCCAGGTACACGGAAGATCACGCCTTTTAGCTCGGCGGCCAGTTCGTCGCCGGTCTTGCCGGTCAACTCCGCCATATACGCCATATCGACAAAGGCTTTTTCGGAAATTGATACGGCCAGAGCTTCACTTGCGGTATCCACAGTGTCCACCGCCTTGTGGGGCTTGATGGTGCGCTTGGTGAACATATCCGCCTTGCGCTCCAGCTTGCCGTCCTCGTCAATGACTTCCAGCGCGCAGAGCAGATAGTAGCTGGAATCATCAGCAAAGGCCAGCCGGTTCGCCCGGTCATTGATAAGACCATATTTTGCAGAGAAGCTGTCATAGAGCCGGTTCAGTTCGGCCTGTTTGTCCTGGATGGCGCTGTCCGGTGTGGCGGCGTCCATTTGCAGATCAATGAGCTGCTGGACACATTCTCGCAGACCCACCAGTCCTTTCACACGGGCTTCGGCGGTGGCATTCAGGTCAGGCCGTACCATACAGCTGTTTTCACGGTAATACACATCGCCGTCCACAACGGTGTAGGAGTAATTTTTCACATTGGGGTCAGCAGGGATAGAAGTGTCGATGGCTTCGCCCTCGCCCAGCTCCGGCAGCTCGGCCTCCTGGTAGGTGCCGCGAATGTACTTCACGGCATCATGCAGCTGATCGGCAAGCTCCAGCCCCTCGATGGGGTTCACGGTGTAGTCCATGCCGTGGGCGGTGCTTTCCGGTTCCTGTCGGCCCAGCACCATTTCCGGGTGGTCCAGGAAATAGCGGTTGATGGCAAAGCCGTCCTCGGTCTGCCCGGTCTGCGTCCACTCCGGCACGATGTCCAACGGACGGTCACGCTTTTGCAGGAAGATGATGTCCGAAACGACCTCGGCACCTGCGTTCTTTTTGAAAGCGTCATTGGGCAGACGGATGGCCCCCAGCAGTTCGGCGCGCTGAGCAAGATACCGGCGCACGGTGGAATCCTTGGCGTCCATCGTGTAGCGGCTGGTGACAAAGGCCACCACGCCACCGGGACGAACCTGATCCAGAGCCTTGGCGAAAAAGTAGTTGTGAATGCTGAAATTCAGCTTGTCATAGGCTTTATCCCGAACCTGATACTGGCCAAACGGTACATTACCCACCGCCAGATCGTAGAAATCCCGCCTGTCGGTGGTCTCAAACCCTGCCACGGTGATGTCGGCCTTGGGGTAGAGCTGCTGGGCAATACGCCCGCTGATGGAATCCAGCTCCACGCCGTAAAGACGGCTGTTTCGCATTTCCTCCGGCAGCATACCGAAGAAATTGCCTACACCACAGGACGGCTCCAGGATGTTGCCGGTCTCAAATCCCATGCGGCCCACAGCCTCGTAAATCGCTTTGATGACCGTAGGGCTGGTGTAGTGCGCGTTGAGGGTGGAACCTCTGGCAGCAGCGTATTCCTCCGGGGTCAGCAGTTCCTTCAGCTGGGCATATTCCTTGCTCCAGCTTTCCTTGTCGGGGTCAAAGGCATCGGCAAGGCCGCCCCAGCCCACATACCGAGAAAGGATTTTCTGCTGTTCCGGCGTTGCCTGCTCGGTGGTTTCCTCCAGGTATTTCAGCAGCTTGATTGCCTCGACATTGGCCTGGAACTTAGCCTTGGGGCCGCCTTCGCCCAGGTGATCGTCAGTGATACGGAAATTCTCGGCGGTGCGACGCAGATTGGCCTTGTATTCCTCATAAGAGGCTTCCTCGGCAGCTTTGACATTGGGGAAGGTCTGCCACTCGCCGTTTACCTGAATGGAAACGGGGTGTTCGTCCAGTACCTCATCCAGAGTCTTTTCCGGCTCGACAGCAGGCGTGGGCGGCTCCGGCTCATTGGTTCGCAGGGTCTGAACAACCACATCATAGGGCAGATTGTTCTTATCGCCCGGATAGACAGCCACAGTCTCGGCTTGGAAGGCCGGGGTTTCGGCAGCCGGTTCGGGGCGTTCCTGCTCAAAACCGTCCAACTGACGGGCATACATCCCGCGCAGCAAAGGCGCAACCTCGCTCCACTGGAAGAACAGCATGGCCAGACGCTTTTCATCTGCATCCAGCACTTCCAGCTCGATACCTTCCGGCATCGTGCGGTAATCGGCGGTCTCGCCGGTCTCCAGCTCCATCGTTTCCACGATGTTGGGATAGGCCCGGCTCAGCCACAAGGCTACCTCCTGGTTACTCTTGCCGTTGCGAAGAAGCTCGGAAAGCTCCGCCTTGTCCGCCTCACCAATCAGGCCATGGGCCAGCACATCCCGAAGGTCCTGGTCCACCGTATCCAGATTTGCAGGCAGGAATTCGGTATAGAAGTCGTTGCGGTTATCCTCCCGCAAAAGCTGCTCAAACCGTTCCCGGCTCTCAGCCCGGTAGATGGGATAGCTCATGCCGGTGGGCAGCAGCTGCACCGTGTCATCCCGCAGCTCTGTGATCTGATGGGGCCGGTCATCCAGATAGACAATATCACCCACATTGTAAGGAGGAACCGCTGGATCGTAGGAGGTTCGCTCCCGGAGTGTGCCACGAGCCGCAGCGTATTCCTCATCTGAAACCAGAACACGCAAATTATGGGGAGAAGGCTGTTCCGGCTCATCTGCCGGGACGCTCTCTCTGGATATGGCCTCCACATCCGCCATAACACGCTGGATGAATGGGTCATTATCCAGTTTTTCCTCATCCACCAGTTCACCATTCACAATGCCGCGCTCGGCCAAAGCCTCCCGAATGGCGATGGGGTCGATGTTGTCGAACCGGTCCTGTTCCGCTTCGGTGTAGAACCGGTCCTCCTTGATAAGCTGAGCGATCCGGCGCTGTACCTTGGGCCAGGGCAGCACCGTTCCTTCGGGGCTTTCCGGGCGAACCGAAAACGGGGTTTTGCCATCGCCGCCGTCAAACTCATGGGCCAGCCATGCAGCGGTATCTTTTTCCCGCCCATGTTTCTCCATGTAACGGACAACGGCGTGTTTACTTTCGATTTTGCCGTTCCAGTCCTGGATAGCCTTGTCGATGTCATTGTCCGTGAGAGGGTGCAGCAGCTCATGGAGCTTGGGATAGGTCTCGTCGATGATTTCTCGATGAAGGCGCTGGCGGAACTCCGGTGTGTCGGAATAGAGGCGGAGCAGCTCCATGTTGCCAGATCCCAGGACAGCACGGCGAATAGCGGCATTGCCCTCGATCACGGCGTTCTCATGGTCACTGTGACCGCAGGCATTGCGATATGGCACATCTTCCATAACAGCGGCAAGTACAATGGGCTTGTATTGCTCATGCAGTTCTCGAATCGTAGGGGCTGCGGCTGCTTCGGTCTCCTGAAATACTCTGGTCCCGTCTGCGCCAAACTCCGCTTCCTGGGCATTGATGTGCTGTTCCGCCTCATGGTCGATAGAGGGCATGGAATACTCCTGCCGCTCCCTGCCGCCCTTCGGGACAGCGGAAATGGTCACATCATGCTTATCCCGCAGCTGTTCCACAACCTGCTCCAGCCGGTTTGCCGGAAAGCCGCACATTTCCACACGGCCACCGCCGGGGATAGCGCGGGTCGTGAGATTGAGGTCCAGTTCCGCAGCAGCAGTTTTGGCGTCCTCACCGTACAGCTCAAAAAAATCCCCCATTTGGTAGAGGATTATATCATCCGGGTGGCGCTCCTTGACGCCGTTGTATTCCCACACAGCCGGGTCCGGCTGCTGGGCTTGCAGGGCATCTTCTTCCGCCAGGGCCTTTTCTGCCTGGATTTTGTCATACTCCGCCTGTTCCTGTTCTGTGAGATAGCGTCCCTTCTGGATCAGGTCGGTAATCCGTTTGGCGACTTTCTCCCAGGTGAAATGCACATCCGGGCAGCCGTCTTTTTTGTAGTGCAGACCTTTTCCGTCGTGGCTTTCATCGCTTTTCATTGCACCGGACAGGGCATGGGAGTGACCGCCAATACCATACTTATGTTTGAGAAAATCCACCTTTTCCTTATCCGTATGGGGTTCCTGGAAAAAGGTGAAAACTCGGCCCTTACCGCCCTCAAATCCGCTGCCTCTGGTCATGGCGGCGTCGATCTCGTCCTCAGAGATAAACTGCTTGACCGAAGGTACTTCCGTCAACTGAGAGGTAAAGGTGGTGCGAGGCAAGGACAGATCTTGCAGGTTCTCCCAAATTTCTTTGGGTTTATGGTAGTGGAAGCGCAGCAAATCCCGATCCTGCTGGTAGGCCGTCCAGAAGGCAGCATATTCTTCCGCAAGGTTCTGGCGAAACTCCGGGCTTTTCAGCTGTTCGGTGAGCCATGCAGATTCCTCCGGGAAACCGCGCCCCGGATTGTTGGAAAGGATGGGCAGATACCCAGCTTCTCTGGCTTCCTCGCTGAAATCGTGGTACAGATTCCAGAACTTTTCCGCGAGGAGGGAGCGTTCATAGCCCGCAGCCTCAGCCAGCTCCACATTGGTGGCAAACTGGCCGTCCTGCAAAAGCTGGCCGATACGCTCAGCGGCACTCTCCCAGGAAATGACCTGGGCGGACTTATCGTAACGGGCAGTTTTGCCGTGGGAAAGATGGATTCCATCCTCGGCATACCATGCAGTGATGCTGCCAATCCCGTTGCCGCCATGGTACAGGGTTTTCAGGGTGTCTGCGATCTCGGTGGTGGACTTCTGCTCCTCAAAGGCCGCGACAATGCGCTCTCTCTGGCGATAGGTGTTGCCGCCCAGCCGCAGCACATGGTCGATGTCAGCCTGGGCAAAAGAAAAAGCAGAGGATGTTTTCACATTCTCTGCTTCATCTATGATTCTGATTTGTTCTGCTTCGGAGAGGAAGAAACTCAGCTGTGAATAAGCTCCGCCATCAGAATCTCCTCGGCCTGTGCTTTGCAGGTGTTCATCAGGCCCACCCAGCGCATCGGGTCGCTGGCTTTCAGCTGCTCCGTCGCGCCCGCGTCTTTCGCCAGCTGGGGCATCATCTGCTCCAGACGGCTCTGCGCTGTCTCGTCGATCTCGATGAGGTGCGGGTACAGCTTCTCGGTCAGCAGCAGCTGATTGTAAATCAGGGGCCGGTGTTCCTTCAGGTACGCTTTCCGCATCCTGCCGTACTTGCCCAGGGGCTTCTCCGGCTGTTCGGTCAGCTTCAGGTCGGGAATCTGATAATCTCCGTTCATCGTGTAAGTCAGGCTGTTCTCCATGTGTAACGCTCCTTTCCGCGAGTTGCTCGCGCTCATAGATCTGGATGGTGACGCCGATCTGCCGCAAAACCTGCTGGTTAATCTGGCTGACCGCCGCGCCCAACGCCCCAACCGTGGCCGGGGTATTGAAATCGAAAATCGGCATGAAGTCCTCATGCTGGAAATATTGTTCCGTATCCAGCCCACAGCGAGACATCAGGGCATAGGCGATACTGACGGTGGCGGCGGACTTAAATTGGACTTCGATGTTGTAATCATCGTACTCCGCCAGGAACGAACCGTCAACGATATAGCGGAAATCTCTCTGATGATCGTCCCAATACTCACTCGCCAGCTTTCCGGCTACATCCGTGAGCTGCTGGGCGAGATTGTCACCGGCAACGCCGTAGTTTTGCTCCAGCATGGCCGACACAGGCCCAATGTGCTGTTCTTCCAGCTGCCACAACCAGGGTGTACGGGAATGTTCACGGGTGCCGGTATCGGAAATATCGAACACATAGCGCAGGCGAAGCTTGTCGCCGGAATCGTCCACCAGGGCAATACCCTTGGAGCCACGGCGCACATACCGTCCCATTTTTTCATTCCACAGGTCATACTCGGCGCAGGCGGTGGCATCCGGGCGCTGGGCGTAAATCATCATTTGCTCGTGGAATGGGTATTTATAAAGGCGGGCGGCGGTGGTGAGAAAAGCCGTCCACTCCTTCCAGCTGCCTACAAGCTGGGTCGATACCTGTTCGGCCATCTGCCGGTAAAATTCAGCTTTGGATGGCATGGTTTTCTGTCCTCCCTTCATGTTGAATAGAAATGGGACGGCATATCAGGCCGTCCCATCAGGTCTTTATGTGTGTTTTTTACTCGTCGAAATCTGGGTACAGCTCCAGTTCGGCAAACTCGGTGTCGTTCATAGCTTGGAGTTTACCCAGGGCGCTGTCCGTCAGTTCCCGCAGCTCGGCTTCCTCCGGCGAAAGCTCACCGCGCATCTCCGTCAGAGCGTCGATCAGCCCGGTGCGGCTGCCGGTGTTGTAGATGCAAAGAAGGTTCGTTTCCTCAAAGGTGAAGTTGTTCATATCAAAGCTCCCTTTCCGCGCTCTTTTTTTGCGCTGTCTTTTTGTGTTCCGTCTTGGGCTGGCTTTTCAGCTGCTCCATTACGGACTTTTTCTTTTCCCGTTCCTCTCGATGGACGGCTGCTGCCAAGTCCATAAGAGAAATGGGCTGACCACTGCGGGCCTGTTGTTCCAGCTGGGCCACTGTCGGCTCCTTTGGGCCGTTATTGATGATACCGTCGATCATGCCGTAATCATCTTCCACCGTCATTTCCGCATTTCTCAGCGAATTTTCCGGCAAGAAACCTTGCACCTGGGTGAAACCAACACTGTCGCAGTAATGACAGGATACCTGACCATTCTGCTTGATGGCAACGATGTCACTGACGCTCATAGACGGGCTGTGAAAATCCACCGGCTTTTGCAGATTGAACTGCTCATACAGCCTTTCCAGCTGCTCCATAGTGCTGCCGGAACCGTCCAGAGGGGCGGTATAGATAAGGTCATAGTTACTCCGCTCTACGGACAGATTGTGCGATTGCAGCCAATCCAGATTCATAAAACGCACATTCTGCGGGTCATCCTTGCTCACCTGATAAATAGCAAAACAATTTCCCTCATGGGAAAGAAACGCCTGTTCCCGTTCCAACTGCCGATCCTGTCGTTCCAAAACTTTTTCGTGAAAGTCCGGGCTTTGCTCCCATTCCTCGCGGGACACAGCAAAGATACCGTCATGGGCGTCCAGGTCGGCAGTGTCAAAGGCCATTTCCGGGTTTTCACCCTCCTGGACGATATAAACGGTCAGGTCTCGCTCCATCAGCTCATAGGCTCGCTCTTTGGAGAGGGGCAGAAGGTCACCGTCCAGGTAGCCGCATTTCTCCAGATCATCCTGAGTCAGTGCCGGGTCCGGCATGGGATACTCGTCCAACGCCTGCTCCTGGGCATCCGGCAGCTGGGTGGCGGCAGCTTCTGTGGTCTGCTGGCTGACCTGTTCCTGCATCTGGTGGTAAGCCGCCTCCTGCAAAGTCTCGATCATGGACAGCGGCGCATACTTGATGGACTTGCCGCCCATCCCCAGGTCCTCGCAGATATGGCTAACCGCTGTGGAACGGCCCATATCCGGCCCGTCCAACTGGCCGCCGTCCATCTGCTTCATGGTTGCCACATCGTAGAGCGTGTAGTCCCAGCCGGTGTCGCAGGGCTGAACATGAAGGTAGCTGGTATCATCCAGCACCAACAGGGCCTCCCGGTACTCGGCGCTGGGCTGGACACTTTCGGTATTTTCCGGCTCGGTCAGCTGTTCCGGTTCAGTCATCGGCACCAGCTGATCCAAGCGTCCCATAAGCTCGGCAGCTTTTTGGGTGGTTTCATCCGGTTCATCCTCGTTCACGATATTCTGGAGCCATTCGCGTACACCGCTGGCATCTCCGCTTCGGAGTGTGGCAGTCAGTTCGTGCAGTGCGTCCTCACGGCTATCTGCATTGTTCCGATACTCATAAGGGTCATAATCGAAAGTGAACTGGTCGATGTCTGCTGCCAGCTGCTCGATAGAGTCCTGCTGCGGTTCCGTGGCGGCAGTCAGGTCAATGCCGCGCTCCTTGCAGATTTCCTTGTAGTTGCGCTCGATGTCGTTAATCAGCTCGCAGGAAGTCTTGTTGATGGTCTCCAGACTGGCCCGCAGCTCCTTCAGCTCCTTGTCCTTCGACCAGGAAGCGATGTAGCCAAAACTGTTCTCGCCGGTCTGGATGCCGAAATACTGGCAAACCGCATAAGAAATGCTCTCGGCCTCCACTTCCTCGGTGTTGCGGTTCTTGGCGGCCTGTTTCACCGCCGTCAGATCTTCCTCCACTTCCAACCGCCACTCAAACCGATTCTCGTCCACATAGCGCCAGCCTTCCTCGGCGGCGGCCTGTTCCGCCTCTGCTTCGGTGGCGAAGTCCAGACGGAAGTCATGCTTGGTGCCGCCCTCGCTCACCATCACGATCTTCCAGGTCGGCTCCGCTTCGTACTTTTTGGGGTCGTGGAGCTTACTGTGCGCGGTCTCATGGACAGCGGCGGAAACAGTCTGCACCTCGCTCATGCCTTCCCGGATGGCGATCCGCTGCTGGTCAGAGGAGAAATAGCCGTCCATGTTCTCGGCCATCGGCTCAAACTCGATGGGAACCGGAGCCGAGCGGCGCAGAGCTTCCATGAAAGCCTCATAGTGCGGCACCGTCCCGGACAGGCTGGAGGCCAGCTCTGGCAGGGGCTTTCCGTCCGTCTGGCTCACATCGAACACCTTCACCGGACGGAACATGGGGATTTCAATTTCTTTTTCCTCCATGACCGCCTTGCCATCCGCGTCCAGGATGGGTGCATGAGTATCCGGGTCGCGCTTCATTTCCTCGATCTTCTTTTTGTAGGGCGTGGGGGCAATGATGGTGATACCATGCTCACCCTTTTTCACATGGCGCTCAAACTGATTTTTCCACTTGTTGAACCCGGCCACCAGGGTGGCGTCCGGGCGCTGCATATAGATGAGCATGGTGTTGTTGACGGAGTAGCGGTGGAACTTGGACATGACGGACAGATAGCGCATATACTTCTCGCTCTCAAACAGTTCCTTGATACCCTGTTCAATGCCCGCTGTGATCTCTTGTAACCGTTCTCGATTGGTGGTCTTATCAGCCATGAATTTCACTCTCCTTTCCAATTTGGCTATTTCTGATTGATGTTCGGCAATCCACAGCTTTTGCTCCTCCGGGCTGTTCTCCAGAAAAAAATCCAGCAGATAGCCCACATAGTCCTTTTTCTGGATTGCCTCCATGAATCGGGGATGTGGATTTTCCTCCGGTGTTTTGGGTGTGTAGTCCGTTTCCCACTTGCGGAGCAAATGAAAGTAGTCGGCCAGGACACGAAAGGCATGGTCTCGGTCCTCCTTGAATTTCTGCGCCTCGGATTTCTGGCGGACATGGCGTCGCCGGGGAGGGGCCTGACTGTCATAAGCCAGGCCAAAATCCTGGGCCAGCTTCTCGGCGGCCTCTTTGGGGGACAGATTGTAGAGCCTCGCTGTGAAGTCAATCACATCGCCGGTGGCTCCGCAGCCAAAGCAATAAAAATATTCCTCGTTCAGCTTCATGCTGGGATTTTTGTCATCGTGGAAGGGACAACAGGCCATGCCGCTCCGGTTGACCTCGATTCCGTACATCTGCGCTGCTTCTCGGACGGTGATGGACTGCTTGACAGCCTCAAAGACACTTTCAGCCATGCTTACTCATTGCCTTTCTTGGGGGTGGGCGGCCTGTATCCGGCAGCCTTGGCCAGTTCACTGGCTGCCTTACGGCGCTCGGCGCTGTAAGGTTCCCGGACGGACACACAGCGTTTGGGAACGAGAAAGGTCTGGCGGTCCTTTTTCACAATCTGGTCCGGGTATTTCTCTGCCAGTCGCCGCAGCTTCTCCAGCAGCCGGGGGTCATGGGTATAGACCTCGGCGGTGGCTTCGGCCTGGTTGTAGAGGATGATGGTTTCCTGTTCATAGCGTGAGAGCTTCATCGTTTGCCACCTTTCTGCTGGTCAAACTCCAGCTTGAAGTTGGCGTACTGCCCATCATCCGCCAACACCACAGTGGCATCGTAGGTCTTGCCGGTTTTCTCGGAGTACAAGCCCCTCACATGAGCGCGGCCATCTTTGAGCAGTGCCGTTACGATGGCTTTGGTAGGTTGCTTGTGCTTCATCTCCCACCACTTGTTGTTTTTCCAAATTGCAAATTTGCAAGATTCTGTCTGACAGAAGAAGCCTTTTTGCATTTCTGCAACCTCTCCGCCACAGCGGGGGCATTTGCCCACCACTTCGTGGGAAGGGCTGAACAAATACTCCGTTCCCTTGATAGCTTGATAGGTTCCCACAAGTTCTTTGAGCATGGCACTAATCCCAGCCATGAAATCCTCCGGGGCCAGCTCGCCACGCTCGATCTCACCCAGCCGGTACTCCCACTCAGCAGTCAGAAGGGGCGATTGCAGCTGCTCCGGCAACACGGTGATAAGGGATACCGCGTCATGGGATGGCATGAGCTGCACGGTTTTCTTGCTCTTTTTGCGCTCCAAAAAGCCGGTGGAAACCAGCTTTTCCAGAATCCCGGCGCGGGTGGCCGGGGTCCCCAGGCCCTTGCGCTCGGCATCCTCCGGCATATCGTCCTTCCCGGCAGTCTCCATTGCGGAGAGTAGCGTATCTTCGGTGAAGTGCTTGGGCGGGGTGGTCTTGCCCTCCTTGACGGTAGCACCAGAAAGGGGCAGCGTCTGACCTTCAGACAGCTCAGGCAGAGCCTTGTCCTCGGGTTCTTTGTCCTGCTCCACATTCTTCAGCCCTGCGCGATAGGCAGCGTCCAGCGCCCGCCAGCCGTAATTTTTCACTGTGCGGCCTTTGGCAGTAAACTCCGCTCCGGCGCACTCGACAACAACGGCGGTTTCCGCAAAGGTATAGGGCTGGGCCACGGCGCACAGCAGGCGCAGAGCCACCAACTCCAGCACCGCCTTTTCGCCCACCGGCAGGCCGGACAGGTCCGCGCCCTGGAGGTTGCGGGTAGGGATCACTGCATGATGGTCGGTCACTTTCTTGTCGTTGACAATCTGGGCGGCATTGCAGGCAATCTCCATGCCATTGGAAAAGGGCATCGCCCCGGCAGTGAGCTGGACCAGCTCCGGTAGACTCGCCGCCATATCCGAAGTCAGATAGCGGCTGTCCGTCCGAGGGTAGGTACAGAGCTTCTTTTCATACAAATTTTGCAGGTAGTCCAGGGTTTGCTGGGCGGTGAACCCCAGCAGCCGGTTGGCGTCCCGTTGGAGGGTGGTCAGGTCATAGAGGGCGGGCGGCTTCTCGGATTTGTTTTTGCGCCCCACTTTTTTCACTGTGGCAGCCGCACCTTGGCAGGCCGTTTTCAGCTGTTGGGCGGCAGCCTTGTCTGCCATGCGCTCCCCGGAAACGGTGAAACCGGGCAGCTCCAGTGTGACCGTGTAGAATGGCACCGGCTTGAAGGTGTCGATCTCGGCTTCTCGCTGGACAATGAGGGCCAGCGTCGGGGACATGACACGTCCGATGTTGAGGGTCCGGTGGTACAGCACGGAAAACAGCCGGGTGGCATTGATACCCACCAGCCAGTCCGCTTTGGCGCGGCAGAGGGCCGCATCCCGCAGGCCGTCATAGTCTGCACCGGGGCGCAGGTTTGCAAAGCCCTCCCGGATGGCGGAATCCTCCATTGAGGAAATCCAGAGCCGCTTCATGGGCTTCTGGCAGCCCGCCAGCTCATAGACGCTGCGGAAGATCAGCTCCCCCTCGCGTCCGGCGTCGCAGGCGTTTACCACTTCGGTCACATCCGGGGCGTTCATCAGCTGCTTCAGCACATCAAACTGTTTCTTCTTGTCCTTGCTCACCACCATCTGCCAGGGTTCCGGCAGAATGGGCAGATCGTCATAGCGCCACTTGGCGTAGTCCGGGTTATAAGCGTCGGCGTCGGCCAGACCAGCCAGATGGCCCACACACCAGCTGACCCGCCAGCCGCCGCCCTCCAGATAGCCGTCCTTGCGGGCGGTGGCCCCAATCACGGCGGCCAGACTTTGGGCAACGGACGGTTTCTCAGCGATCACCAGCTTCATGGTTTTTCATCCTCCTTTCCCGCAGCCATGCGGTCAGCTGCCGGTGGCAGAATCCCACGCAGGGCTGACCGTCACGGTAATTTCCGCAGCCATAACAGGGGTGGCCGGGAGATAAAGTAGGAGGACGGGAAGTTTCCTTCCCGCCCTCCGGCCTGCGTGTCATCATGCGTTCATAGGGGCTGTCGGTGAAGCGGGTCAAACCGTCTTGTCCTCGCTTTCCTCGTCGCCGCCCCCGTCAGCGTCCGGCTCGTCAGATTCCTCGGTCTCCCAGGAGTCCTCGTCCTCCTGATCGGTATCATCCTCGCCGTAGTCATAATCGTCCAAATTGTCGTTGCCCTTGGTCTTGGGTCTGCTTTTTACCAGCTTAAAGTAGGCAAAAGCGCCGCCGCCACCCATCAGAGCCAGCACCGCCAAAAGAATGGCCGGATTCAGTCCTGCGGGTTTCTGCGCCGGTTCTTCCGGTTCCGGGGTTTCTTCCGGGGTCTCCGGTTCCGGCTCCTTACCCGTGCAGGCGCTCATATTGGTGGCACACACCGGGCAGGCCGTATTCACCGCACCGGCCACACATTTCTCCGTACAGGTACAGGTGGCGGGCTGCTCCTGGGTGGTCTGACCGTCCTCCATCAGCGCCATCAGGTCCGCCTCGTCCACCTGGTTTAAGAAGTGGACAGCGGTTTCCTTGTCCTCGTTGGCCCGGTCAATGAGGATGTAGAAGTAGTTGCCTGCCTTGGTGGTGACGGTGATGAGCTGCTTGTTGTCGCCGAAATCATCCACCAGGGCGGCGTTGCCATCCGGGGTCAGGGCCGGACTGTCCTCGGTTTCCTCCACGACCACATTGCTGTCGTTGGTGGCATCCTCCGCCGGAAGTTCTTCCGTTCCCTGGGCAAAGGCAGTCACGGAAAGGCCCATCATCAGCACCAGGGCGGCGCAGAGGGCCGAAAGGGTTTTGAAAATTTTCTTATTCTTCATGGTCGGTATCCTCCTGTTCGTTGTAGTTGGCGGAGGCAGCGGCCATGCCAGGGACCGTACCACCGGAGAGCATGGCGTTCAGCTGCTCCGGGGTCAGCCGCAGGGCGCGCACCATCTGAACGATTTCCAGGTTCTCCGCCTCGGTTTTCTGCGCCTCCAGGGTTTTCAGCTTGTCCTGGTACTCCGCGATCTTCTCGCGGACCTTGGCAATCTCCTGGTCAATGCGCTGGATTTTGTTCTTAGCCATTTCAATCACTCCTATTACAATAAATTTGGACAGGAAAGCCGGGCAGCCAGTCCGGCTTTCTTTCCATCTCGTGCCTAAGCTACAATGAGAGGAGCAACTGGCTGACCTATCACTCCTTGGGTTTCCATGTCCGAAGAAAAGACTGTCAGCCATCCTCTTGTTGCAGCGTTCGATTTAAGCAGGTTGAGCCACCGAATGCCGGAGAGTTCGCGTCACGCAATAGATTGAATCGGCAACGAGAAAAGATGGATTCCGGTTGCAGATTCTTTGTATTGGAGGAATGTGAATGAACTGCGTTGGCATCGATGTTTCCAAGGGTAAGAGCATGATTGCAGTCATGCGCCCTTTTGGAGAGGTGGTAGTCTCGCCCTTTGAGGTACTTCACACCGACAGCGAACTGAGCAAGCTGGCAGGGCTGCTCAAAAGCCTGGATGGCGAGACCCGTGTGGTGATGGAATCCACAGGTAATTACCACGCGCCGGTGGCCTGGCTGCTCCACGACGCGGGGCTTTATGTCTCGGTAATCAATGCAATGCTGGTGCATGACTACGGAAACAACAGTTTAAGACGGGCCAAGACCGACAAGAAGGATGCCGTGAAGCTGGCCAACTACGGCCTTGACCACTGGCTCACACTGCCGAGATATGTCCCTGATGAGGATACCCGGCTCATGCTGAAGACCTGCTACCGGCAGTACCAGCAGTATTCCAAAGTACAGACCATGCTGAAGAACAACTTGATCTCCCTGCTGGACATTGCTTTCCCGGACGCAAACCGCCTGTTTACCAGTCCGCCCCGCGCCGATGGCAGCGAGAAGTGGGTGGACTTTGTAGCCGCTTTTTGGCATTGCGAGTGCGTCTGTGGCCTGTCTGAGAAGGCTTTTACCGCCAAGTACCATAAATGGTGCAGAAAGCACGGCTACAATTTCAGCGAAGATAAGGCGCTGGACATTTATGCCTCCGCCTGTGGACACTTTGGTGTCATGCCGAAAACGGATACAGCAAAACTTTTGGTAGAACAGGCCATTTCCCAACTCCGGGCAACTTCTGCCACATTAGCTGCTCTCAAGCAGGAGATGCAATCCTTGGCGGCTTCTCTGCCGGAGTATCCGGTGGTGATGGGGATGTTTGGTGTTGGTCCTGTCCTCGGCCCCCAACTCATGGCTGAAATTGGCGATGTACGCCGTTTTCATTCCAAAAAAGCGCTGGTTGCCTTTGCGGGCATTGATGCTCCGCCCTACCAATCCGGCCAAATGGATATCCGTAGCCGCAGCATTTCCAAGCGGGGATCTTCCTCACTGCGCAGGACGCTCTTTCTAGTGATGAGTGTCATCCTGCAACGTGCTCCAATGAATGAGCCGATCTACCAGTTCATGAACAAGAAACGCTCAGAAGGCAAGCCCTACCGTGTCTACATGATGGCCTCCGCAAATAAGTTCCTGCGCATCTACTACGCTTCGGTGAAAGCCTACTTGGATTCCCTGGGTCACGACTGATTTTCCTGCGCTATACCATCTGGCTGGCCGCCGTTTTAATTTTGAGATGCTCAGCGGCTTGATTTTGTGTTGCCTTTTTCGCTTCCCTAAAAATCTGAAATTTCTACTTGACTTTTATTAGCAGGTCTTTTCTCATAAATCGGCCTTACCAGTTCATCAGGCCGTAGCCCTTGATGCACTCGTAGGACAGGGAATAACTCTTGATCTTGCAGGCGTCGCCAGAATTGCCCTCCACGGTGTAGACCCGGCTGCCGTCTGTGCCGACCACAAGGCCCACATGGTCGGCGCTGCCATCCAGGTCCCAGTCAAAGAAGATGGCGTCGCCGGGGGCGATATTGGCGTAATCACGCCCGCCCCATTGTCCGTGAGACTGGAACCACGGAATACCCTGGGACTGGCAGGCGGCAAAGCGCGGCTCGGACAGCCCCATCTGGCCGTAGCACCAGGACACGAAGCAGGCGCACCATTCCACACGGGAATTGAAGCCGTACCAGCTCCAGTAGGGCTGACCGCCCACATTGCCCACCTGACTTTTGGCTATGTCCACCACGGCCTGATTGCCGGGGCGGGTGCCGTTGACGAATACCACGCCGGTCAGGTCCTCGGAGTTGCTCGTATCCGGGGAGCCGCCGCCGAAGATCAGCGGCTTGTTGCCCAGCGTCTGCCGGTACACCTGGTACATTTCCAGCTGTTCCGGGGTTAGCAGCTCCGAAGCCACGGAAGATATGGGCTTGCTGGTGAGCTTCACATTCAGAATGTAATACTCATACGGGACTTCCTCGGTGGTCGTCTCGCCGGTCACGGGGTCCGTGGAAGTTTCGGTGCGGTATCGTATCTCCACTTCCTCGGTAAGCGTCAGTTCATACTGTGCGTCGAACACGCGCTCCAGCTCGGCCTGGGCGCTCTGCCGGGTATAGCCTTGCAGCACGGCGGACAGGTAGGCTGCCAGCTCATGGGGGTCATGCCCGATCATATCCAGGTCATAGCGGTACTCGTCATACCCCGGATGGCTGCTTTCGATGTTGTCGATCTCGGCTTGCAGCGCCGTTTCTTTGGCAGCGTAGTCGGCCTCCACCGCCACCAGCTCAGGATCATCCGACGGGTAGGTGGTGCCGGACACCACGGAACCGATACTCTGCGCCATCATGGAGCAGGAGGACATGGTGTTGAGCAGCATACAGACCAGCAGGAAGATCGCACCCGCAATCAAAAAGCCCTTTTTGTGGCGCATGACAAACGCGCCCGCTTGCTGGGCTTTCTCCTTGACCGCCTTGGCCGCCATGCCGGTGGCCTCCGCAGTCTTGGCGGTGTTCCCGACAGCTTGACCGGCGCGCTTGGCGGCAGCGTATTCCTTTTTGATGGCCTGTTTCTGCTGCCAGCGGGAGATGGGGTTGCTGGCAAGCTGGGGATTTTCCCGCAGGGACTTCTGATACAAGGCGTTCACATTGGCCTTCTCCAGCTTCTGCTCGGCCTGGGCCGCCTTGCGGTAGGGCTTCAACTTGTGGCTGCGGTAGCCTTCCCGTGCAAGCCTAACGCCGGTCTCGGCAGCCTCCTCGGACTTGTGGGCGCTCTCCACGCCCACATTGTCCTGTTCGGTCTCCCGGATTTCCTTGTGGAGCTTCCCCAGAGCGGCATTGGCGGGGGTATCCCGCACCGCATGGGACAATTTGGAGGGCGGCTTCTTCTTGTCCTCCAGCACCAGCTTGGTGGTCACTTTGCCGGTCTCCGGGTCCACCGTCTTTTGCCGGACCTGCTTTTTGGGGATTTTGGCCTGCGCCTTGTCTGCTTTGGCGGCGGCCTTGTCCGCCTTACGGATGGGCTTCTCCAGAGCCGGGTCAGCCCGTTCCTCGTCCGTAAAGCGCAGGCGCGGTTCCTTATTCAAACCATTCCCCCAACATGAGGGAGGCCGTCATGTAGCGCAGCTCCACATAGACGGCCAGCCCCACAGGGTCACGGGAGGGGTGCTGAAGCAGATGGGCGTAGATCTGCGCCACCACATTGGCCAGCAGCTCGGACTGCCCGCCCTCGAAGATGACGATGGCCGGGACGCCGTTCATGGCGCACCAGATTTCCGTCAGGCGCAGCAGGCCCGCTTCGCCGTCCTCGTTCAGCTCCGCAGCCTGATCCGCCGCCGTGCGGGTCTCGCTGACGGCATCGGCCAGCTCGGTGAGCAGCTGGGTGCGCTCACCCTCCAGGGCATCGTCAAAAAACATCATGGTATTCAGTTCGGTGTTGGGTTTCATGGTCATTCATCCTCCTTTTTCAGTTCCTGGGGTTTGGTGGTCATAATGCGGTACAGCTCGGTGTTCTTGGGGAAATGGTCCACGAAAGGCAGGATCGTGGAGCCATAGAACAGCAGGCCCTCGCCCTCGCTGGAGTGGGTCACATAGGAAAGCTGGTGAGGGGAAATGCCCAGCTGCTTGGCGAGAATCTGCCGGTCCCCGCCCGCCTGGTTGAGCATATACACGAAGTCGGAGTTCTCAAAGATGTTCTCCACCTCGCGGGAAGAAAGCAAGTCTTTGACATTCTGCGTGATGCCGGTGGGGATGCCGCCCCATTTTCTGAACCGCTTCCAAATCTCCACCGTGTAGGCGGCGGTCTGTTCCTCTTTCAGCAGCAGGTGCATCTCGTCGATGTAGTAACGGGTGGATTTGTGGGCAGCACGGTTGATGGTAACGCGGTTCCACACTTGGTCCTGGACCACCAGCATACCGATCTTTTTCAGCTGCTTGCCCAGCTCCTTGATGTCGTAGCAGACGATACGGTTGTTGATGTCCACATTGCTCTGATGGTTAAACACATTGAGGGAGCCGGTCACATAGATTTCCAGCGCCGTGGCGATGTACTGCGCCTCTTTCTCGTCCTGCGCCCGCAGCAGGTTGTAGAGGTCCTCCAGGATGGGCATATTCTCCGGGCGGGGGTCATTGAGATAGTCCTGATACACCAGCCGCACACAGCGGTCAATGATGGTTTTCTGAACCGGCTGCAAGCCCTCTTTGCCGCCTACGATCAGCTCGCACAGAGACAGGATGAAGTCGGACTTGAGAGACAGCGGACTTTCATCGTCCGAGTAGTCCAGGTTCAAATCCATAGGGTTAATGTAATTGCTGCTGGTGGGCGAAATCTTGATGACCTGCCCATGCAGGCGCTCCACCAAGGGCGCGTACTCGGCCTCCGGGTCGCAGATAATGATGTCATCATTGGTGAGCAGGAAACAGTTGGCGATCTCGCGCTTGGCGCTGAAGGACTTGCCGGAACCAGGGGTGCCGAGAATCAGTCCATTGGGGTTTTTCAGCAGCTTGCGGTCCACCATGATGAGGTTGTTGGACAGGGCGTTGATACCGTAGTACAGCGCCTCTTTGCCGTTCTGGAAAAGCTCCTGGGTGGTGAACGGAACAAAGATAGCCGTGGAACTGGTGGTCAGCCCCCGCTGAATCTCGATCTGATTGAGGCCCAAGGGCAGCGCAGACATCAGCCCTTCTTCCTGCTGGAAGTCAAGCCTTGTCAGCTGGCAGTTGTACTTCTGTGCGATGGAACTGGCCTGGAACACATTGTTGCCCAGCTGCCGGGGATTGTCCGCCGTGTTCAGCACCAGGAAGGTCACAAGGAACATTCGCTCGTTTCGGCTCTGCAAATCCTGCAAGAGCTTCTTGGCCTCGGCACCGTAGGTGGCAAGGTCGGAGGGAATGATGTCCATGTCATATCCGGCGCGGACGGCTTTTTTCTGTTCCTCAATTTTGGATTTATCCAGGTCGGTGATTTTCCGCTTGACCGTCTTGATGGCCTTGATCTGATCTACGGACTGGATATGCAGGCTGACGATCAGAGAGCTTTCCATATCCAGAAAATCCGCCAGCATCCGGTCATTCAGCTCCGGGGCGAGGATCTGCAAAAAAGAAACAGCCCCGTATTTTTTACCCATACGGAACTGTTTGCCGGTGCGGAACTCGAAGCCGGACGGCGCGATGAAATCCTTGGTGGACAGACCGGACGGAGCCAGCCAGTCCCATTCAAAGCGGAACGGCACCTGTTCATCCATGTGGAAAATGCCGTGAAGCTGTGCCAGCCGCGCCTTGCCGTCCAGGGTCTCGGCGGCCACGCCCAGGCGTTTGAAGTTGTTGAGAATGTCGGTCTCAATGCGCTCCAGACGGGGCTTGGCGGCCTTGAGGCTGTCGGCGTCGATGCCGAAAGTCAGGTACTTGGTCTTGATAAGACCGTTGTTGCCTCTTGCCAGCTGGTTTTGCAGCATGGTGGTGTACTCCACCCGGATGCTGTCAAAATCATCCCCCTGGAGAGGAATGTTGATGGCGCGGGCAAAGGTCTCCTCAGAGGCTGCCAGGTTCAAAAAGGACAGCTGGAACTGAATGGAGCTGTCGAAGTAGTTGAGGAAATCGCACCAGCCCTCGAAGATCGCTGTCTTGTCCTCGTTCTGCGAGAGCTGATAGTTGATGTCCTGGAATTGGATGGTCTTTGTGTAGCGGCTGCCTGCCACACGGCAGATGCCGTCCGGCCACATCCGTTCATAGGGGATACTGTCCTGAGCCGATTTTTTCTTTTTGTCTGTGCGATTGGCACGGGCAATGGCAGCCTCGATCTGCTTTCTGTCGGCGCGGGACAGCTTTTTCATCTTTTTCTGATTAACCGGCTGCGCGGTCTTTTCGTCTTTTCCGAACAGCCGGTGCAGCCAGCTTTTGATTACCGTGAACAATGTCATACACCTCCTTGTCGAGTTTTTCCTGCCGTTCCAAAACGGCATAGAAGTTGTTGGTCTGATACGGGCGCTCCTTGGGCCGGATGACGGCCACCTTGATGATATTGCCCACGATCTTTTCCAGGGGCTGACCGTGTTTTTCATACATTGCCAGCATGAAGAAGGGCAGCATGACCAGCATCATACACATGGCAGCCACGCTGTTTCCCACAGGCCCCCGGAGCAGGAAGAAAAGCGGTACGCCGATCAGCGCACCGCCGCCGAAGCAGACAAGCTGCCTCTTGGTTAAGTTGAACGCGACCTTGGTTTTGACTTTCGTAAGATCCTTGGGTACGGGTACATAAGCCAAAGGGATTACCTCCTTCCTGGTTAATGTGCATTGAAAACGGATTTTGCGAGGCTGCCGGTCTTAAAGAGCGTAAAGCACAACAGGACCGTATAGCCCACGCAGCTCCAGATGGCCATAATGATGTCGGATTCGGTGGCAATACTCTGCACCAGCACGGCGTAGATCGCCACACAGACGATGATGAGAAATGCCTGGAAGCCCAGGGCGATCAACGAGCGCAGATAGTTCTGGCCCATACCGCCCCATTCCTTGCCCATCATGGTGGCCATAGGGATGGGAGCCACCGAGGTCACAAGGTAAATCTCAATCATACGGCCATAAATCACGATAAAGATACAAATGTAAAGCGCCCACATGGTAATGCCGATAAAGAGCGACTGGAACCACAGGCCGAACAGCGGCCCCAGGTCCATATCCATCAGCCGGGACTCCATATCGGTCATGACAGAGGAGATGTCGATGGAAGCGTCGGAACCGATGATGCCCGCCGCCTGCGCCACCACACTTTGAGCTGCGTCAAACACGCCCATCACGATGTTCCAGGTGTTTGAGACGATGAGGATGGCAGCGGCAGATTTGAACACCCATTTGAAGATCATCCAGGTGTCCACATCATGCAGGTTGTTCTTGTCGGTAATCATCTGAATCAGCTCCAGCGTCATCACGATAGCCAGGATCACGCCAGCAATCGGCACCATGATGGAGTTGGAGAGATTTTGGATCATGCTGAAAATACTCCCGTTCCAGCCCTGAGGGGTCTGGCCCACCTGTGTCGCAATGTCTGCGACCTGCTGGTTCACGCTATCGAACATCCCCGATAAGTTGCTCATAATGCCGCCTACCAACATTTCCTTGAGCCAGTCAGTAAGGGCATCGAGTAAGAAATCCATACGGTGTCAACCTCCTTTCAGCCGCCCCCGCTTGGGGGCAGGGGCGGCAAGGATTTCTTATGACAGCTTAACGACGGGAGCGATCAGACGGTGAACAGGCTGGAGAGCAGGGGTACGAGGACCATGCCGACCACGGCGACGCCAGCGCCAGCCATGAGCTGTTTTATACCCAATTAGGTGTAAAACTCTGCTCGATGGCGGGCGGCGGCGTACAAAAAATCTATATGGTGTTTTTAAGAGAACCGTCCCGGCGGGACAGGTCAGGCAGTGACCTGTTCCACCTCCGGGATGGGTTTGAGATTAAAATGAATTTCGATAGAAATGTGTCTTGTTTTATCTTCGTCAATGCGCTCATGCACGACGATTTCTTTGATTAAGCGGTTGAGGGTGGCTGCGTCCAACTCTGTGATGTTGGCATATTCCTGAATGGCTTCCACCCATTGTTTTGCGTCATTGGCAAGCTGGACTTCATCGGACAGCCGCTTTCTGCCCTCGGACACTTTTGCTTTAAGCTCCGCTTGCTCGGTCTGTGTCTTTTCCAGCATGGTGTTGAAATTCTGTTCACTGATACGCCCTGCAATCATATCCTCATAAAGCCGCATTACCATTTTGTCCAGAACCTCAATCCGTTCCTCGTCCCTTGTGAGGGAGCGTTCCATTGCTTCCCGCTGTTCCCGCTGCTCGGCTTCACAGGTATTGGTCAAGCGGTCGGCAACCGCTTCCCCGTCCATCAGGGCGGCTCTGGCACATTCCCGGATTTTCCGCAGCACATGGCTGTAAAGGGTGTCATAATCAATCCGGTGCTGGGTGCAGTGGTTCTTTCCAAAGGCATTGTAGGTTTTGCAGGAGTAAATCTGCTGGGGATGTTTTGCGTTTGTGTAGCGTATCGTCAGTGACTTCCCACACTCACCGCATTTTATCAGTCCGGCAAACAGGCTGATTTCATTGGTCTGCCCCGGACGCTGGCG